>QHZM01000536.1 GCA_003224665.1 Acidobacteriota bacterium | reverse complement strand
GGCCGGGAGTAAAAAGCCTCTCTTTGATAATTCCGCGCATGGGTCAGCATTCCCCCTGGAGCGGGCTTGCTTCGGGAAAACCCTGATGGACAGACCGGAGCGGCGCGTACGGGTAGCGTCGACTCGCGCAGTCTAAACAAGCCAGTCTATGGGGAGGGGAAAATATTGTCAAACCGCACGAACTTCGGGTGTCGTCAAGCTGCTTGTGTAAAAAGCTCGAGGGTGCGGTTTTGCCAATCCTGGTTGAAGCGGCTAAAGATCGCATAGATGATTCGATCGACGCTCTCGACATTGGTGAAGACCACCATGGGGCGCGTGCGCCGGCGGACTTCCACGAAGCAGCGCTCGATGGCATTGGTGGTGCGCAGCTTCTTCCAGAGGTGCCGGGGAAAGGCATAGAAGTTCAGGAGCTCCGGCAAGTCTTGGTCCAGACCCTTCACCACCCGGGGGTAGACCTGCTGCCAGGTCCACTTGAATTTCAGAAAGGCGCGGCGAGCCTCGACCAGGCTGGCGGCCTGGTAGATGCGCTGGGCATCACGCTTCACCCGGTCGTGGTCGCGCCGCCGCACGGCTTCACAGATGTTGCGCATCTTATGCACCCAACAGCGCTGGTGCCGGGCGCGCGGGTAAACGGTCTGGAGGGCCGCCGCCAGGCCGGCGCAGCCATCGGTGATGACCAGTTGCAGGTGCTGGCCCCGCAGCCCGCGCTCCAACAAGTTGTCGAGGAACCCTTCCCAGCCCGCCTGACTCTCGCCCTTGGCCCGCTGGAAGGCCAGCAGTTGCCGCTCGCCGTTGGGCCGGACCCCATAGGCCACTAGCAACAGCACCCGCTGCGGTCCCCAGGCGCGTCGCACTTTCATCCACACCCCGTCCAGAATCAAGTAGGCCCAGTGATCGTCCAGCGGTGCGTGATGAAAGGCTTCCACCTGCCGATCCAGCACCCGCGTCAACTTCGAGACCGTCTGCGCGCTGACCGGCTCGTCGGTCAGCAGCGCCACCACTCGCCCTACCCCGCGCGTCGGAATCCCTCGCAAGAAGGCCTGCCGAATCAGCTCCGCTACCTCGGGCGCGCGTCGTTCCAGGGTGCTCAGGCCGCGCGGCAAAAACGATCGCTTCCGCGTGCGCCGCACTCGAAAGCGGATGACTCCCAGCCGCGTCACGTAATCCCGTTCATAGTACCCATTCCGGCTGTCCACCCGTTCTTCATCTTCACCCGCTCGCTCGTACCACTTCAGACCCAGATATTCTTCCATCTGCTGCTCGGAGTCCGCCCTCAGCAGTTCCTCCAGCGTCCTCCGGGTTCGGCCCTGAAAGTCTCCCCAAAAACTCTCCTGCAGATTCCGCACAAACCCTTGAAACTGTTCCGTGTTATAGTTTCTTCGCATCGGGGTGTAGGCTCCTTTTCATGGGAGATTTTGTTGCTCGCACAACAAAACCTACACCCTTCGCCTTTTTACACAAACAAACTTACGTCACCCGAACTTCGGGCGCGGCCCTCTTGTCCCCCCTGTGCGAAGTGGATCGAGCTGATTCCTGTGGCGCCTTGAGTCAGTCCTGCGCCGATTCTTTCAGGCGCTCGCGGTAGGCCTGGCGGGCATGTTCGTAAGCCTTCGCAGCTTCGGGAAGCTCCTCCGGCCGCATCTGGGGCACCTTCTGGCTCCAACACTGGTCCACGGCCCGGAGACACCAATCGGCGCTCCGCCGCGACGCCCGGATGGGCTTCGACCCGACCAGAACGAAGATGGGATTGGTGTGAGAGGAAGGCAGGATGCGCAGGGCCATCCAACTGCTGAAGTCCACGGCGTATTCGAACGACACGGGCCGTAGCTGGCCGTCGGCCAGAATCTCCTGGCGGGCGACCGGCTTTCCGTTGACGACGAGCTCGAGTGGCACTCGCCTGGAATCGCCGATGCGGGCGCGCTCGAGTTCCCAGTAAGGCTTCTCGGTGTAAGGCAGTTTCCTCACGCGCTCGTCGGGGACTTCGGGCAGCAATGCTTGGCGGACCCCTTCCAGCCAGTCCCGGTAAGTGAGCGCCCCTTTCTGGCGGACGTAGCTCCTGCCCATGCCGACGCGCTCGCCGTAAATGCACGGAAAGTCGGTCTCTCCGCTGACGCGCGTGCGGTAGCCGACGCTGAGGGTGTGGTACCAGATGTTGAGTTCCCAGGCATAGGGAGTGTCAACGGTCGAGATGAAATCGGGCAGGCCGTGCGTCACGCTGACGATGTACTCATTGGCGCCGATGCCGTCGAACGGCGGAATCTCTTCCGCAGGCAGCTTTTCTTCCTTCAAGGCAAGGCCCCAGCCGGAGTGCGCATAGCCGACGATGGCATCCTGACCTTTGGCCCAGCGAAGAATCGGGACGCCCCAGCTCGGCCAGTCTTCAATCCTCTTCGTGCCGGGGTAGTCCTGATCCTTGAGTCCGAGCAGGCAAAGGTGACCGGTCGGGCTCGACGGGAAGCCGGAGACTTCGACGTCGTACCGCATCACGTTGCTGCTGGTCGAAAGACGGTTGGGCTTTCCTTCGAAGAAAGTTTTTTGGAAATACCAGCCCGGGCCCCAGCTCAGCACCTCGCCGACGTTCAAGTCTTCGCCCAGGATGTGGCGCATCATGTCCTGCGGGTAGACGCCCTCGCTCGGTTTCTCGTAGTGAGCGCATCCGGCGGCGTGAATGTGGTGGTCTCCCGAGTACCAGCCCATCTTCGCGGGATCAATCCAGCGCTCGAGCTCGAACCGAACCTCCCGCGGCCGGGCCTTGACCTCAATCTTCTGAGTCCGTTTTCGATACTCGGGTCCCCGCGCGCACTCGATGGAATAGTTGCCCGGCGGCAGCAGGACGGCCTCCCCGTCCGCCCGGTAAACCTGCGGGTGAAACGCGAAATCAGGCGCGAGTCGCTTGACCTGCGACGGGTAAACGCGCCCCAGCGAATCGTGGATCACGAATGACGCCGTGGTCGGCTTGC
>QHZM01000184.1 GCA_003224665.1 Acidobacteriota bacterium | reverse complement strand
GGCTCAAGGCGAGCGCTTGATGATTGACTGCGGCCTTTTCCAGGGGGAAAAGGAGCTGCGCGAGCGCAACTGGGAACCTTTTCCCGTCCCGCCGTCCAGCATTCAGTGGCTCGTCTTAACCCACGCGCACCTTGACCACGTCGGTTACATTCCGCGCCTGGTCAAGGACGGGTTTCGCGGAAGCGTCTTTGCCTCGCCCGCGACCGTGGACCTGGCGCGCCTCGTCCTTCCGGACTCCGGCCATCTCCAGGAAGAGGACGCGGAATACGCGAACAAGAAAGGGTTCAGCAGGCACCGTCCCGCATTGCCTCTTTACACTTATGAGGACGCCGTTAAAGCGCTCGAGTCGTTCCGGGCGGCGGATGAATCAAAGCCGCTCGAGCTTTCGCCCCGTTACTCGCTGCGGTTTTTCCGGGCTGGGCATATTCTGGGCGCGAGGATGATCGAGGTCTCCGTCCGGGAGAACGGCAATATCCGCAAGGTCCTCTTCTCCGGCGACCTCGGGCGCGAGCGGCAACTGATTATCCGCGAGCCCGTGGTCCCGGACGGCGCCGATTATCTGCTCGTCGAATCCACTTACGGGGACCGCCTGCACCCGAGCGACGACTTTCGCGCCCGGTTGGCCGACATCGTCGAGAGCAGCGCCGCGCGCGGGGGCAAGGTGGTCATCCCGGCGTTTGCCGTGGGACGAACGCAGGAAGTCTTGTTTCTCCTTCGCGAGTTGATCGAACAGGAAAAAATGCACTCGTTGCCGGTCCACGTGGACAGCCCTATGGCCGTTGACGTTACGGACCTCTACCGGCGGCACCACGAAGACCACAGCTTCGGAAGCGAAGTGCTCGAGTCCCACGGCGTCAAGTTGTTTTCGCCGCCCGACGTGCATTTCGACCGCGCCGTCGAAGAATCAAAGGCCCTGAATGACGCGCACTACCCCACGGTGATCATTTCAGCCAGCGGCATGGCGACGGGCGGCCGCGTGCTCCACCACCTCGCGCGCTGCCTGCCGGACCACCGGAACGCGGTCCTCTTCGTCGGTTTCCAGGCGGCGGGTACGAGAGGACAGGCCATCCAGTCGGGCGCGGAGTCGGTGAAAATCCACGGCCAGGACGTGCCGGTCCGCGCGCGAGTTGAGACGATGGAAAACCTGAGCGCCCACGCCGACTACGGAGAAATTCTGCGCTGGCTCGGCAAGTTCGCAAAGCCCCCGCAGAAGACTTTCATGGTCCACGGCGAGCCGCGCGCGGCGGCATCGCTCAAAGAAAAAATCACCGGCGAGCTCCGCTGGGAAGTCGCCATCCCGACCTATCTTCAGAAAGTCACCCTCTGACGGCTCCTCAGCGCCCAGTGCGGTTTTTTTCTCCCGCCAAGCAAGGTAACGCGCTGGCTGGCGCAGAGCGCAGCTCTGCGGCCAAGAAACAAGAGTTACTTCAGGCGAGCCGATCCATTCTGAGAACCGATGAATCATTGAGGTAGTAGAACCGAAAGCTCGACCACAGCCACTCGTCGGGCGAACTGACCAGGCCTTGCTTGACGGGGTTATGGTGCATGTAGTTCAGCTTCTCCAGCCTTTTCTTCTCGCTGTAAACGCCGAAGGGATAGTAGCGGCGCTGCCAAACTCGAAACTGCGAATCGGCGTGGACGGTCGGCGGCAGACGTATTCGGGCCAGCATCTTCCCGCACCAGGGAACATGTTGATTCTCGGAAAGCGCCGAAAGGATGCTTTGGGCCGTGCGCTTCTTGAGTTCCTGCATCATCCGGCTGGTGCTCTCGGCGGGTTCAGGCTTGATGAGCAAGTGAAAATGGTCCGGCATGAGGACCCAACCGATCAGCAGAAATCCCATCTGCGTGCGAAGCCGCCCGAGGACTTCAACAAAGGTCCAGCGCAACGCAGAGTTGCGCTCTGCGCCAGCCATGCGGTCAGTCTCGAAGAGTCTCGCACGGCGATAGGTGCTGCTGGTCAGGAATTGCAGCTGACCCGGGCCAAAATGGCGCTTGAAGGTCGGCATGTGCAGCGATAATGTAACACGCCGCAACGCAGAGCTGCGCTCTGCGCCAGCCGCGGTTTTGCTCTTGAGCCGCAAAGTAGCGCGGACTTGTCCTTTAAGTCCGCGGCCTTTCGCTCTCAGCATCCCGACCGCTGTTCCCGCCTTCGAGAACCGCGGAGTTAGCAAACAACTCCGCGCTGCCCGGCCGAAAAATTGAACAGGGGCGGGGGGGAAAGCACAGGGGCGACCCGACGGAGGTCGCCCCTGATCATTTGGATGTTTCCGCTTCTAGAACAATTTGACGAGTGGCTGGCCCTTGACCAGCTCTCGCGGCTGGTTGAGGTCGTTCAGGACCATCTGGCCGGGATCGATCCCGAGCGAGTAGTACATGGTGGCGAGCAAGTCAGTTGGATGGACCGGATTTTCTTTCGGTGAGGAGCCCGTGTCATCCGACTTGCCGTAGAGCTCGCCGCCACGGATGCCGCCGCCGGCCACCAGCCCCGTATAGCAGTAGGGCCAATGGTCGCGGCCGTCGGGGCTGTTGGTGTTGCCGGAAGTGCTGACGCCGAGGCGCGGCGAGCGGCCAAATTCGCCGATCGCTACCACCAGAGTTTCCTCGAGCAGGCCTCGCTGGGCCAGGTCTTCGAGCAGCCCAGAAACGGCCCTGTCGAGGACCGGGCAGTGCAAGTTCTTGAGCGGGCCGAAATTGGCCGCGTGCGTATCCCAGGAATCAACCAGCGGGTCGCCATTGGCCACCGCAGGCCAGTTGACTTGCACGAAACGAGTCCCCGCTTCGACCAGCCGGCGGGCCAGGAGAAGGCCCTGGCCGAAAGTCGTGCGGCCGTAACGCTCGCGGACTTCCGGTTTTTCCTGCTCCAGGTCGAACGCGGCGCGCGGCTTCCCGGAAATGAGCAGGGTGTGCGCTTTCTGGTAGTACTCATCGAGAGCGTAGGAGCTGACAGCCCGCTCGAGGTCGGGCATCGAGCCGTTGATCCCTTTGAGCAGATAAAACCGGTCCTTCAATCGCTCGGGTGGGACGTCCGGACGCAGGGCCAAGTCACCCAACTGGATGGACTTGTTCGGGTCCTGATAGAGCCGGTAAGGGTCATAGGCTTTGCCCAAGAACCCTGCCGCGCCGCCCTTGCCGATGACGCTCGATTCCTGAAGCGGCCGAGGCATTTCGACGAAGGGCAGCATGGGCTCTTTCGGGGGCTTCAGCTTCGATACCTGCGCACCAAAGGTGGGGAAATCGCGAGGCGAGGGAGGCTCGAGTTGCCCGGAAGGCGAGACCTTGTCCGGCGGGTAACCGGTCAGCATCTGGTAGATCGCGGCGGTGTGATTGAACAGGCCCTCGGGCGTATAGCTCATGGACCGGATCAAGGTGTACTTGCTTGCGGATTTGGCGAGGAAGGGCATCGTCTCGCTCAGTTGAACGCCGTCGACGCTGCTCTTGATGGCCTTGAACTCGCCGCGGATGTTTGAGGGCGCCTCGGGCTTGGGGTCCCAGATGTCCAGGTGGCTCGGTCCGCCCTGGAGGAAGCAGAGGATCACGGACTTGGCAGCGCCGAAACCTTTGGCCCCGTCAAACGGCGTCCCCGCGGCCCTGGCCTTCAGAGCAAAGTACTGGGGCAGGCTCAGCCCGAACAAGCCCGTCGCGCCGACGCGAAGGAACTCACGACGCGTGAAACCGTCGCAAAGCCTTCCCATGGGGCCGGGAATGGATAGCATGATTCGCCTCCTTCGAAAGATCCCTCTCGGAGACTCGGTTCAGGGCGCGAACTCGGTCGTGCTGACCGGCAGGCGAGGGGGCTTTAAAGCTTTGTCGTCGCTCTCCCTGGCACCCTTGCATTGTAGGATATCCCAGGTCTAGCGGTTGAACAAAAAGGCGTAGCTGTTGAGCAACGCCCACTCAATGTCTTGCGCCTTCTCGGCGCGATTGTTGCCGGCGGTCAAATAAGTCCGCGCGCGTTCGTATTCGGATGCGTCCGGCAACCGGCTCAGAGTGGCCAGGTAAAGCTCCTCGACCAACTGGCGGTCGGAGGCCCCGGCCAGGACCAATTTGGCGACGCGGCCGGTCGGGTCGGCCACGGCGTCCGCAACGGTCTCGCCATTGATCAGGTTCAGCGCCTGCTTCAGGCTGACTTCGCTGCGGCGTTCGCACTCGCACGGGGACTCGCGCTGCGGCCTGCCGAACAGGTCCAGGAAGCCGCCCATGCCGACTTTAGAGTCCGGCAGCTCTTGGGCCAGAAAGCTCTGCGGCACTTCCTTGAAGACCATGCGGCTGCCGGTGGCGATGCTGATGGCATCCATCAATTCCTCGGCGGTCAGGCGACGAGGCAGGGCATGGGAGAAGTTCGAGTCGTCGTCCACGTTCCAATCGTTTGACCGCGTGGAGAGCTGGTAGGTGCGCGAATTGACGATGGTGCGTATCGCGTACCGCAGGTCGAAATTGTGGTTGATAAGGTCCTTGGTCAAAGCCGCCAGAAGTTCCGGATTGACGGGCGGGTTGCTGGAGCGGATGTCGTCCACCGGGTCAATGATGCCACGCGCCAAGAAATAGCTCCACATCCGATTGACGATGGCTTTGGCGAAGTAGGGATTGTCCTTGGAAGTCAGCCATTCGGCCAGAAGTCCACGCCGCACAGCCTCGCTCGAGAGGTGAGCGGGCTGGGCGTAGGGGAACCTCGGAGAGGCGACGCGGCCCGTCTTGGGAAACCTCACGTCGCCTTCGGTGCCGTCGTAGACCACTTTCTCCAGACTGCGGGCGCCGTCCTGGATGCCGACGCGCGCAAAGAACGCGCTCAGTTCGTAGTAATTCTTCTGCGTCCACTGCTCGAAGGGGTGGTCGTGACATTGAGCGCAAACGAAGCGGACGCCCAGGAAGAGCTGAGTGGTCTGCTCCATCTGGAAGTTCGGTTTGTCGGCGACGAGGAAATAGCTGGTGGCCGGATTGTCGTAATTGCTGCCGGCGGCCGTCAGCAGTTCGTACACAAACTGGTTGTAGGGCTTGTTTTCGGCGACCGACTCGCGCAGCCAGTCGCGGAAACGCCACATGCCTTTCTGGCCCAGGAATTTCCGGTTGCTGCGGAGCAGATCGCCCCACTTGAGCGACCAGTGGTCAACGAATTCCGGCCGGGCCAGGAGCTGGTCCACCAGTCTGGCGCGCTTCTGTCGCTCGGGAGTCTTGTCCGCGAGGAACGCCCGGACTTCCTCGGGCTTCGGAGGGACTCCGATCAGGTCGAGCATTGCGCGGCGGATGAATTCAGCGTCCGAGCAGACCTGGGAGGGCAGAATCCTCAGTTTCTGGAGCTTCCGGTCAATGGCCTCGTCAATGTAGTTGTACTGAGGCAACTGCACCCATTTGAAACCGGGCTTTTCCGGAAGCGTGGTGCTGTTGACCGTCGCGAAATTCCCTTCGTAACGGACCAGGATGGCGGCCTCGCCCTTGCGGGAAGAAGT
>QHZM01000183.1 GCA_003224665.1 Acidobacteriota bacterium | reverse complement strand
CGGCCCGCCTCCAACTATTTTCTCATTGACGGCGTCGACGCGGTTGACTCCTACCTGGCCGTCGCGCCCACCTTCCCTTCCCCCGATGCGTTGCAGGAGTTCAGCGTCCAGACGAGTGTGTTTAGCGCTGAATACGGACGCAATGCCGGCGCCCTGGTCAACGCCGTGACCAAGTCGGGGTCGAATGAAATTCGCGGCACGCTTTTTGAGTTCTTGCGGAATGAAAAACTGAATGCGAGCGATTTCTTCACCAACAAAGCCAACGCCAGGAAGCCGCCCTTCAAGCTGAACCAGTACGGCGGAACGATTGGGGGGCCGATCCGGAAGGAGAAGACGTTCTTCTTCGGTTACTTCCAGCAAACTAACCGAAGGAAGAACAACGCGGTGACCATCCCTAACGTGCTGACCGCACAGGAAAGGCCGGATATCAACCCCCTTGGCGTTGCGGACTTCAACGATATTTGCCCCGGCTCCGGCTGTCCTTTTGATCCGGTCACCGGAAGCCCTTTCCCTAATAACACCATTCCTGCCAACCGCTTCGATCCTACGGCGCTGAAATTCATTAAAGCGGTTATGCCCCTGCCGAATTCGGGCCATAGCTTTACCTTTCCTGCGCCCTATGCCGGGCCCAACGACAAACTGGACGAGTCCCAGTTTATTGTCCGCATCGATCATGCGATCAATGAAGCTAACCGCGTCTTCGGACGATTCTATTTCAACAACGACAAGTCGGGCGGATTAGGGGCCGGCGGAAATATTCCCACACAGACTATCCACAAGACTTTCAGAAACACTAATCTGGCTCTGAACTGGTTCCATACTTTCTCCCCCAGCTTGCTCAATACGGCCACAGCCGGTCTGAATCGGCTTGCGCACGGTCGCGGGCCTGACCAGAACCAGGGCTGGGAAGATTTCGGTGGACCCTGTAACGCCTTTGGTTGCGGGCGGACAGATATCAAACGCCAGTATCAGATCGACACGGCAGGTTCGATCCACACTTGGGGTGACGGGACCTTTGGCCAGAACCGGACCACCATCCAGTTTTCGGACGTGCTAAGCTGGGTCAAAGGAAAGCAAGCGCTTAAGTTCGGCGCCGATTACCGGAGGGAAGGAACTAATCGGTTCGAAGACTTCCTGACCGACCCGCTCATCAGCTTCTTCAACAACGTCTCGGGCAATACGATGTCCGACATTCTGCTGGGTCTTCCGGATCATTACCGGCAGGACGCCGAGGTGCGCAGCGAATTGCGGCACACTTCGCCCAACCTCTTTGTGGTGGACAACCTGAAAGTCCTCCCCAACCTGACCTTGGATCTCGGTCTACGGTGGGAGCCCTTCCTGCCGCCCGTGGATAATTTGAACGATCAGCTTTGCCTCGATCCGACCTTTACGAAGCGTTCGAGTTTCTACCCGACCGCGCCTCCAGGAATCCTCTTTCCGGGTGGACCGGAGGGGAGAGGGTTCGGTTCGGGAGACGCGGAATGCCCGCGTCACCTCGTCCCCAATCGCATGGCGAATTTTTCGCCGCGTCTGGGGATCGTCTGGGATCCCTTCAAGAAGGGAAAGACTGCCGTTCGAGCTGGTTACGGCGTCTTTTGGGACCAGTTCCGGTTGATTGGATATAACCGCTTTTCGACGGCGGAACCCTTCGGCTTGTCACGAAACATCTTCTCGCCGGGCACCGCAAGCAACGGGTTTGCTCCAAACCTAACTGGGGATTCCGTTTATACGAACGTTGGACAGATCAACCCCTACCCCTTCACGATCCCGAGGACACCCGCTCAACGGGCAGCTTTCAGCCCGGTCTTTGGCGGTCGGTGGATTGCACCGGCCCTCGAGGACGTCCTCGACCCGAACTTCAATCTGGCCTACGTCCAGGAATTTACTTTCAACATCCAGCAGGAATTGCTGCAACACTACACCCTGGGGGTAGGCTATATCGGGAATAAAGCCACGCACCTCTGGGACCCCCGGGAAATTTCCATTCCTTGCAGATTACGATTAACCGGAAATTCAGCCACGGCTTGACCTTCCTGGGGTCCTACGTGTGGTCCAAGTACATCGACATCCTGTCGTTTGGAGACGAAGGGGACACGGGCCCCCGCAATCCCTTTAATATCAATTCGGACAAAGGATTGTCCGACAACGATGTTTCGCACCGTTTTGTGATTTCTTACATTTGGCAAGTACCCAAGATGACCCGATTCACTGGGATCTCGAGTGGGCTGATGAATGGCTGGCAATTCAATGGAATCACGACTATCCAGAAAGGGACTCCGGTTACGGTCCTAAGCGGCCCGGACACTTCGCTCACGGGCATCGGGAAGGATCACGCCGACGTGGTACCGGGCCAGACGGTCAACGCCGGAAAAAAGTTTGAGGCAAGTGAAATTATTTACTGGTTCAATCCGGCTGCCTTTCAGGTCGCAGCCGACGGGACATTTGGCAACGTGGCCCGGAACACCATCCGAGGACCTGGAATCGTCAACTTCGACTTCGCGATCTTCAAGGACTTCCAGATCTCGGAGCGTTATGGGAAGGTCGAGTTCCGAAACGAATACTTCAATATTTTCAACCACGCTAACTTCACGAACCCGAACTCCACGGTCAGCTCGGGTGGGGCTTTCGGAGGAATATTCGGTACGCGCGATCCACGGTTCATTCAATTCGCCTTGAAGTGGATCTTCTAGACTGCCTCGATTCCGCTGGTGCAGCCCTCCCTCGGAGGGGCGGGCTGCACCAGTCCTTCCAAGTACGCGCGCCCCCCACTCGGGCGGGGCGAGCACAAGGGAAAAAATGCCCGGTCCGGCCGAGCGTGCGGGACTAACTCTGCCAACGCGCAGGTGCTGAGCGGCGCTCGCCGGCAGTGCGGGACCGGCGCGACGGAACTCAACCTTGCCAGGTGAGTAATCCCGGCCTGCTCATCTTTGCCCAAACATTCGGAGGCGCTAGAATATAGCTATGTCTTCCTGGAGCCGGGCTCGAGCCAATCTGGTCGCGGTGGCGAGCTTGGCCATTGGCTTTCTTGCTCTCCCCAGCCCGATGTCAAAGGCCCAGACGCCCGACAGTCCCCAGGCGCACCTGGCGCAAGGACTTGCGTTGCTGCGGGGAGGGAACTACCAGCAGGCTCGCAGCGAGTTCGAGGCTGCGGTCAAGTTGAATCCCCAACAGGCCGATGGCTACATCTTTCTCGGCGTGGCGGAGAACCAACTCGGGAATCTGTCGGCGGCCGTTTCCGCGTTACGCGAAGCCTTGAGGCTCGACCCCAACTCCGAGGCTGCCCACTACAACCTCGCCCTCAGCTTGCTGCGCCAGGAGAAGATCGACGAAGCGATCGAGCAACTTCAGCAGGTTGTCAGGATAAATCCCCGAAACCCTACGGCGCGCTACAACCTGGGTCTGCTACTCGAGGGAAAGGGACGGTTTAAGGAGTCTGTGGAACACCTGGAGGCCGCAAGAGCCGGCCGGCCCAATGATCCTGCGGTCTTGGTTCATCTCGTGAACGCTACCTTCAAGGCAGGCGATGGACCGCGCGCTCTGCAATTGGCCCGGGAGAGCATGCAGGTTGATTCCAGCGGTGGCCTCGCGGCGGGGCTCGGCGCTCTCCTCATGGAGAATGGCTACTACCAGGAGGCGATTCCCCCCCTCGAGAGAGCTCGGACTGCCTCGCCCGACTCGCTTGAGCTCGCGACCACACTTGCCCGGGCCTATCTCGGGGCGAACCGCCCGGCGCAGGCCATCGAGCTGCTGTCGCCTCTTCGCGAGCGCGAGCCCTCCTGGCAGGTCCGATACCTATTGGGACTGGCTTACAACTCATCGGACCAGCGGGAGGCTGCAGCCGCTTCGCTGCTCGAGGCCACGCGCTTGAAGCCGGATGAGGCAACTGCCCACTATCGCCTGGGGACCTTGCTTCTGAAATCGACAGAGAGGGCCGGGCAAAAGGCGGGAGTGGACGAGATCGAGAAGGCCATTAACCTCGCTCCCCACGAGCTGGAGTATTACATCAATTTGGGCAGATGGCTGCTCGACCACTATGAATTGGAACCCGCCATTTCCTTGTTGAAACGCGCTATCGATAGCGTCCCGCCGTCGGTCGAGCTCTGTCTGATGCTGGGGCTGGCCGAAGCCGAGCTCCACGGTTCGGCGGCTGCCAGGCCCTTCATCGAGAAGGCGATCGAGCTCAACCCTCGCGTGGGTCCGGCTTATAATCTTCTCGGCAACTTGTACCTGCGCGTCGGGGACTACGAGAATGCCGTCAAGTACTATAAGCAGGCGGTGGAGTTGAGTCCGCAAAACGACCTCTATTTTTACGATGTGGCCCTGTCGCTCGAAAGGCTCAACAAAACCGCTGAGGCTATCCCCTACGCGGAGAAATCGACCGAGCTGAAGCCCGACCGCAGCTTCAACCATTACATGCTCGGAAAGCTTTATGCGAAGGTGGGCCGCCAGCCCGAGGCCATCCGCGAGCTCGAAACCTCCGTGCGATTGGACTCTCAAGTGGAATACCCCTACTACCTGTTGGCGCGCACGTACATGCAGATAGGCGACCGGGCCAGGGCTCAAGCGTGGAGCCGGAAGCTCCAAGAGCTGAAAGACGAGAAAAACCGCGCCGTCGGTCTGTCTCCCCCCGCTTCCGAATCGCCCAGGGTCCTCGAGCCCGTGAAGCCCTGGGAGACTTCCACACCGGCCACGCAACGGCCGGGCACGAGCCCTCTGTAGCGTGCCCGCCCCCTCACCCCAGCCCCTCTTCCGCCGCAGTGGGAGAGGGTTGCCGAGCGCCGGGTAAGGGCCTTTGGGCCGAACTCGAGCTCGAGAATAAAGCGTGAAGCATCCGTTAACACGAAGAACGATGCTGCGAAACTTCCTGGGGACGGCGGTGTTGTGCGCGGTCGCCAAGGACAAACTTTTCGCAGCCATGGCCCAGGGCGTGGCGAGCGGTGGGCTTGGGCCCGGAGTGGAGCCTCGCTCTGGGCCTCCCCTTGCCCAGTATGTCGACCTCGCGGCGCGCGCGGGCCTCACCGCGAGAACGATTATCGGGGGCGAGAAGACCAAGGAGTTCATCCTCGAAACGACCGGCGGCGGCATTGCCCTTTTCGACTACGACAACGACGGCTGGTTGGACATCTTCCTCGTCAACGGCTCGCGGTTGGAAGGCTTCCCGCGCGGCACCGAACCCACGAACCGCCTCTATCGCAACAACCGCGATGGGACCTTCACCGACGTCACGGAAAAGGCAGGGTTGGTGCGCCACGGCTGGGGACAGGGCGTGTGTGTGGGCGACTACGATAACGACGGCAATCTCGATCTTTTCGTGACCTACTACGGGCAGAACGTCCTCTTTCACAACAATGGGGACGGCACGTTCACAGATGTCACGCGCCAGAGCGAGCTCACGATGCCTCAGGACCGTTGGAATACCGGTGCAGCTTTTCTGGACTATGACCGGGACGGGCGCCGCGACCTTTTTGTTTCGAGCTACGTCGCCTATGAGGACGCGAAACGGTACAGCCACGGCCTGGGGCAAAATTGCAACTGGAAAGGGTTGCCCGTGATGTGCGGCCCGCGCGGTCTCAGGGGATCAAAGAACGCCCTCTACCACAACAACGGCAACGGGACGTTTACCGATGTCTCCGAACAGGCGGGCCTCCTCAAACCGGGGACCACGTACGGGTTTACCCCGCTGGTCCTCGATTACGACAACGACGGATGGCCGGACGTTTACGTGGCGGACGATTCCACCGCCTCGCTGCTGTTTCGCAACAACCACGACGGGACCTTTACGGATGTCGGCGTTCTTGCGGGCGTCGCGTATAACGAGGACGGACGCGACCAGGGCGGGATGGGCGCCGCCGCTGGCGATTATGATTGCGACGGCTGGCTCGACATCGTGAAGACGAACTTCGCCGAAGATACCTGCACGCTTTACCACAACCAGGCAGACGGCACCTTTAACGACGTTACCTTCCCCGCCGGTCTCGGCGCGAGCACCCGCTATGTGGGTTGGGGAACGGCCTTCTTCGATTTCGACAATGACGGCTGGCCGGACATTTTCATGGTCAACGGGCACGTATACCCGGAAGTGGATACCGCTCCGCTAGACTCAACTTACGAGCAGCGCAAAATTCTGTATCGAAACAAACGTGACGGCACGTTTGAAGATGTTTCGCTTCGGAGCGGGCCTGCCATCCTGATCAAGAAGTCGGCGCGCGGCGCGGCCTTCGGCGACCTATTCAACACCGGACAGATCGACATCGTCATCAATAACATGAACGATTCGCCCTCGCTGCTCCATAACGTTGCGCCGAGCCCGAACCCCTCGCTCATGGTTCAACTCGTCAGCACGCAATCAAACCGTAGCGCTATCGGCGCCCGGGTGAGAGTCCAGGTCGGAAACCATCCGATGATAGACGAGGTGAGGAGTGGCGGAAGTTTTTGCTCGCAAAGCGACTTACGATTGCACTTTGGCCTGGGCTCAAGCCGCGAGGCCAATCGCGTCGAGGTCATGTGGCCGAGCGGCCGGAAAGAAGTGGTCAAGAACGTTCCCGGCGACCAGTGGATCGTCATCAAGGAAGGCGCCGGCTTGGTGCACGCTCAAAAGTTCCTTGCCCCGCCCAAACTCTAGGCTCACCTGCAAGAGCGTCTTTGTCGCCGCAGCGACAGAGGGTATCCGTCAACGAAGGTAACCTTTCTTCCCGGATTTCGCCCCCTCCCGCCCCGGCGGCTCGGCCGTCGCGGCTAGTCATGTGTTCCCAACCCTGCTCCACCGCATTTTCAATACCGATGCCGACGGCGTTGGCCGTGGTGCGGTCTTCTTCTCTCAGCCGCCCGAGTTTAACGTGTCCCGCCGTCCGCGCGCCCTCGGCTACCGGTTTTCGCTTCATATGTCCCGCGTCAGGTGATCAGCCCTATCACTCCGTGATGCTCGCCGGTCCATCCTAAATACGTCAGTCTCTCCGCTCCTGTCCTCTCAGCCTAGGTTTTATATCTGGTGGACCCTCGCGCATGCTCCATATTGGTTTAGGCGAATCTTCCGAATGTGCCTCCACGTTAGCCACATCTTGTGGGCGGCCTCAGTCATCTCGCGCTTGCTGTCCGCCTTGATTTTCCCCGTCACCTCCTTTTCTAACGCCCCTTTTCTCGCGGGCACCGCAAGTTTGGGAAAGCCCCTGCGCGCTTGCGGGCCAGCAGACCTCTGCTTCGGCTACGCCGCCCAACGGGTTTACGGTTTCTCCGTCCATAGGTCTCCCCCGTAAAAAGCGGCCCCTTGCCTTGGGAGCGGTGTCCTCTCGCTTTGAGGTGCCCCGCAGAGACGGGGCAAACAAGGAAGGAAAAATGTACTACAACAAATCTATTTTGATCGGGTTCCTCGGCTCAGACGCCGACCAACGAACAACCAAGAATGGGGCCAGCTACACGGTCCTGTCCCTCCCTACCAAGCGCTCCTGGAAGAACGACCAGGGCAATTACGATTCCCGCAGCTATTGGCATCGCGCCGTGGCGTGGGGCAAGCTCGCACCGTTCGCCGCGACACTGAAGAAGGGAGCGCACCTTCAACTCGTCGGGGAGCTTCGCACCCGCGAGTACGACAAGGAGTACGGCAAGAAGAAGAAGAAGAAGTTCACCGTCAAGCAGCGCGTCTGCGAAATCGCGCTGGAGTCCATCCTCAAACTCGACCGCGCCAAGCGGCAGGACGAGCCTGCCCCGGATGTCGATCCCACCGACGCTCCCGCCTAACCGTCCCGCCGGGCCTCGGGCTTCGCCCCTAGGCCCTTTCCCCTTTGCGATTGCCGTTGTAACAAGACGGTTGACTGGGAAACTGTCTTTCAGCATTTGCCGCTGGTATCGCGTTACAAGGGCTGTTCTCGCCAACTATTAGTAAACACATGGCGACTTATGAGGAGTGATGTCGAGAACCCGCAGCAACGCTTTGCGAACGAGCCAGTTAAATCTTTATTGGTGGTAGGGGGATTCGCAACAGCTATAGGTCCAGGCAGATTCCGTCGGCAAAGGTGTCTAGGAGCGGGGCTTTTCATTTCTGGGCCAGGAACACCCTAGCATCCCGGACTTCGGGACGATCCCCATCGGCCTGGTCGCAGTTGGTCAACAGTCTTGTGTAGTAGCTCTTCGCTTTCTCGCGGTCTCCGGCGACCTCGGCGGCGCGGGCTGCGTCCGCGAGTGCGTCCAGACGGTCGGGCGCGGCCCGCAGAGTGGTCTCGAAGGCTTCAAGTGCGGGCGCCGGTTGTTTGGATTCGAGCAGCATTTCTCCAAGAAGTTCGCGAGCAGGCATGATGACTCCGGGAGTCACGGAGTGCCATCGCGGCGATGCGTTCGCTCGAAGAAATATGCACCCAATATGCACCCCAATTAGCGTGAGTCCGAAACTATGTCGCGTAACCGAAGGAAAATTAGGGAGAAAATGGAGCCGGCGAAGGGAATCGAACCCCCGACCACGCGCCCCGCCAATCTAAACTCGACCGGAGTCTAAAAAATCGGCCTTTCGATGTCAAGGGAATTCTCCAGAATTTATTCTAGATATAAGCCTTTTATTTTCAGCAGGATATGGATAGTATACCCGACCGCCCCGGAAGCCGGCTGCGAAGCCACGGAGCGACAGGGAATACTTGAATTTATGTTTCTAGCTTATTGAAATTGCAAGGCTTATCTCTAACTCAGGTTCAGCCTGATTATCACACCTTCATCTGGATGCCCCCAACTGGAACCAGGGAACCATTTTGCGGCGATTTGCCTCGTTAGGAAGACCAAGAAGCCACCCAAAATGGCCAGCGAGATTAGAATCCCCACCAACGCCATATTAGCCAGAATAAGTTTTGCGAGCTGCTTCCCGATGGACTCTTCCCCGGGATAACGCTGGTTCCAACTGAAACTTCGCTCGACTTTGAAAGGGTCCATCAGGCGGTTTGCCGATTCGAGCGAGTCCACGCCTGAAACGAGGAAGACAAAGGACGCGCTGCGTCTGCCAAAAAGTTTTCCAGCGCCTTGAGCCTGGTTGAGCGAGAGGAAGCGCTCGAAAGCTCCGTATCGAACGCGTGCAATCTGAGGAGTCGGATAGGTTATGGCGATGACGGTGGCGCGGGACTCGCCTGCCAGGTAGGTCCCTGTTTGCGCTTCGGCCCCTTGAGAAAACCCGATCAAATCAATCGGAAACTCCGGAAGCACCCGGCGCGCTGCTTCTCGTCCCAGGAGGTACTTTTCAGAACCGGGAACAAGTCTCGCGGCGGGCAGCGGAGCGGGCAGTCCGGCCAGCATCTCAGGTGCGGGCCGCGCTCCTCCGATGGTGACCAGCAGCGCGCGAAAGTCCGCGTCTGAAATCCGCTGTCGCGCGCTAGCCTCGGGCGAATTCTTGCGGATCGCCGCGGCTCCTCCGCGCTGGGGGGCAGGTGGCTTGAAGACCCGGATAAAAAATCGTCCGCGCGTCATAAGCGTCCCGCTCGGGCCACTCATCGCAAGCTGCATGCCTTTTTCCGGCGCCATGCCCTTCGTCTGGTAGAAGGTGTACAGCCCGTACGCGCTCGAAGCGTCCGACGTGCCTTCGAAGATCGCGTCTGCCGTCACTCCTTCC
>QHZM01000037.1 GCA_003224665.1 Acidobacteriota bacterium | reverse complement strand
CAGATCGTCGAAGAGCCCTACCAGTTTCAAGGCCGCTTCATTGATGTTTTCCGCCTGGCCAAGGAAGAGGCCGTAGAACTTCTCGTCGCGAGGTATGAGTTTCACGCGGACTCCTCAGGAGAGGATTTAAATTCTATTCTCGTCGAAATCCTTGATTCGCGCAAGTGCGGCGCGGTGGCTTGGTATCCCCCTGCGTTTCAGTCAGTTAGCGCGCTCTCGGGAAATGCGGACCTGAGAGGGAGCACGGCTGGAAGGTGTTTCCTGGCGACGTACGGGCTGCTGCCATCTTGCGCGTAGCGTCCCGCGTAAGGGCACGGTTGTCTCCTCGCGCCCGCGTGGTAGAATCCGACCCCTCGGCGGGTAGGCCTGCCGGAATCTTAATTGTTCACTGAGGAGTAAAAATGAAGATCGAACCGCTTGAGAAAAGCAAAGTAGCCGAATCCGCTCGTCCCGTTTATGACGCCCTGGAAAAGAAGATGGGGCGGGTGCTGAATATCTTCAAGGTCATGGCCCACAGGCCGAACGCGCTGGGGCCCTTTCTCGACTTCTACGGCCAGGTCTGGGCAGAAGGCCCCCTTTCGCCCAGGATCAAGGAGCTCGCGTACCTGCGCACTTCGATCATGAACGGGTGCGAGTATTGAACGCGCGCTCACGTCGCTTCGGCGAAGCGACAGGGTCTGAGCGATGAACAAATCCAGGCGCTCAAAGAGCCTGGCGGATCGAACCGGAATGTTTTCAGCGAGCAGGAACGGGCTGCCATCCATTTCACCGAAAAGTTGACGGCCTGGCCGGCGTCGGTCCAGCAGGACGATCTCGACGCTATCGGACGACACTTCAACGCGGAGCAGATCGTCGAGCTGGTCCTTATCATCGCCACCGCCAATTTTACGAACCGTGTTAACGAAGGCCTGAGGACGCCGGTGGACGTCTGAGTGACGGCGGGGTTGCCATGCCTGCCGGACCCGGAACGCTCGCTTTACCAATATTTGCCGGGATTAAGTTCGTCGGTTATTCAGGCGCTGCTAATCTCTTGAAGCGGGCCTACAGGCAGGCATCCCGCAGCGTCGTCAAAGTCGGACTGGCAAGGACAGCCGTGGGCATCGTCGCCGGGCTGCTTTAGTGTGCGGGACCTGTGCCGAGAAAGCGAGCCGCAAAGCCTTATCCGTTTGTTCTATCAGGCATGGGCGTACCCACCCCACAAAAATAAGAAGGGCGGGGAACTGTCCCCGCCCTAGAAAAGCTGAAGACCTGAAGGTCTGCACTACCCTGCCGACTGCGTACTGCCTGCTGCTCTAGTACATCCCGCCCGGGCCGCCGCCCGGAGGAGCGGCGTGACCTTTCTCTTCCTTTTCCGGCAGCTCGCTGACCAGCGCCTCTGTGGTCAACATGAGGGAGGCGATGGATGAGGCGTTCTGTAGCGCCGTGCGAGTCACCTTGGTCGGGTCGATCACTCCGGCCGCGACCAGGTCACCGAAGGTCTCGGTCTGGGCGTCAAAGCCATAGTTCTGGTTGCTGTGGGTCCGGACCTTCTCCGACACCACGGCGCCTTCGTGCCCGGCGTTCTGGGCGATCAGCCGCAGCGGTTCCTCCAGCGCTCGCTCGACGATATCAATGCCGATCTGCTCATCGCCTTCGGCCTTGAGTTTTTCGAGCGCCGGGATGCATCGCACCAGGGCGACGCCGCCGCCGGCCACGATCCCTTCCTCGACCGCCGCTTTCGTGGCGTGCATGGCGTCCTCGACCCGAGCCTTCTTCTCCTTCATCTCGGTCTCGGTCGCCGCGCCCACCTTGATCTGGGCCACGCCGCCGACCAGTTTTGCGAGCCGCTCCTGCAGTTTCTCCCGGTCGTAGTCCGAGGTGGTCTCCTCGATCTGCGCGCGGATCTGCTTCACGCGGCCCTCGATCGCTTCGCCCTTCCCTCCGCCCTCGACGATCGTGGTGTTGTCCTTGTCTACCACGACCTTCTTCGCGCGGCCGAGGTCATCCAGCTTGACGTTCTCGAGCTTGATGCCCAGGTCTTCGGTGACGGCCTTGCCGCCGGTCAGAGTTGCGATGTCCTCGAGCATGGCTTTCCGCCGATCGCCGAAGCCCGGCGCCTTCACCGCGCAGCACTGGAGCGTCCCACGCAGCTTGTTCACCACCAGGGTGGCCAGCGCTTCGCCTTCCACGTCTTCCGCAATCAACAGGAGCGGTTTGCCGGCCTTGGCGATCTGCTCGAGTAAAGGCAACAGGTCCTTCATTGAGCTGATCTTTTTCTCGTGGATCAGGATCAGCACGTTCTCGAGTACCGCGTCCATGCGCTCGGGGTCGGTGACGAAGTAAGGCGAGAGGTATCCGCGGTCAAACTGCATGCCCTCGACCACTTCGAGCGTGGTCTCCATGGTCCTCGATTCCTCGACAGTGATTACGCCGTCCTTGCCTACTTTTTTCATGGCCTCGGCGATGATGATCCCGATGGCGGGGTCGTTATTGGCGGAAACCGAAGCCACCTGCGCGATCATCCCGCCTTCGACCGGCTTGGAAAGCTTTTCGAGTTCGCCTTTCACATGTTTCTTCGACCCGTCTTTCTGGGTCTCGTCGTATCCGCAAATGGCGTGGACCGCCATTTCGATGCCGCGCTTGATGGCCATCGGGTTGGCGCCTGCCGCCACCGCTGGGCTCCCATGTTCTCGAGCGGGTCCCTGAGTTCGATCTCCTTGGCCACGGTCACGCCGTCCTTGGTGATCGTGGGGGAACCGAATTTCTTGTCCAGTACCACGTTGCGGCCTTTGGGGCCCAACGTCACCTTCACGGCATCCGCCAGCTTGTTGACTCCGCGCAAAATCGCCTGGCGGCTTTCTTCGCCATGGACTATTTGTTTTGCATTTGCCATCTTCACTCCCTCCGAGGATTTGCTCCGCCCTGTCGTTTGCACGTCAGGCGGCGGATTTGATTTTGAGTACCATTCAACCCCCGCCGTCCCAGGTCTCCCCAGCCCTCGCTGGTTTCCTGCGGACGGCGGTTTCCGGGACCGCACGGGTGCCAGGTGGCGAGACCTGAACTACTTTTTGCCGCCTGAGGCTGCGTGTTTGGCCGCCTCAATGACTCCCAACACTTCTTCCTCGCGCAAAATCAGGTAGTCTTCGTCGCTGATCCTGATTTCGGTGCCGGAGTACTTCCCGAAGAGGATCCGATCACCCGCCTTTACGTCCAGCGGGATCACTTTCCCGTCCTCCGTCTTTTTCCCGTGCCCAACCGCGATCACTTCTCCCTCTTGGGGCTTTTCCTTGGCCGTGTCGGGGATGATAATCCCCCCCTTCACGGATTCCTTCTCTTCAATTCTCTTCAAAAGAATGCGGTCATGAAGAGGTCTAACCGTCATCTCGCGTTCTCCTTTCTTTATCGGAATTGAGGTCAGGGCCGGGTGCATCCAGACTCCGCTGCTTTCATCAAACCCCCGGAGTCCGGTCCGGGGACCGACCCTAAGTTCCCGGAAAATTGCCACTTATCATGGTCCCACTACCGGCTGAATCGGCCTTTAGCACTCTCTGATTGAGAGTGCTAATTTACAGTGCCCAGCCCGGGTTTGTCAAGAGGGTTGAAGGGGGTCGGAAAATCTTGCCCTTTTGCAGTTTGGCGCCACTGGGTCCTTGAGTGTTACCCTTATTGCGCCCTTCATGGGATTACCGTGACGCGGCAGGCCATGCGACGCCGCTTTTCAGAAGTATCCGGGTTCGTCCTGGCCGGGGGCGCCAGCCGAAGGATGGGTGTGGACAAGGCGACTCTGGTGTTGGGGCACGAGACTTTGATCGGGCGAGAGCTCCGCTTGCTGCGCTCCATATGTCGCTTCGTGGCCGTTATCGGCCCAGTTTCGAAGTTTTCGGGCCTTGACGTTCCCGTGTTCGCAGACGAAGTGCCCGGCCGAGGGCCCTTGGGGGGGATTTATACGGGCCTGCGGCGTACTCGGACGGAATTTAACCTCTTCATGAGCTGCGATCTGCCGTTCATGGAGTCCCGTCTGCTTGGTTTTCTTTGCGATCGGGCCCTCGAGACCGAGGCCGACGTGACCCTCGCGCAGTCGAGCGACAAGCGGCTTCAGCCTCTATGCGCTGTTTATCGCCGGCGCGCGCTGACTGCTGTCCGCACCACCCTCGATTCCGGCGATGGTAAGGTCAGCCGTTTTTTTTCGCGCGTACACTGCGACGTAGTCCCTTGGAAGGAACTTAATCGCGCGGGATTCCTGCCTCGGACATTTGGTAACATGAACACGCGGGAGGAATACGAAGCCGCGAGGAGTGCCTTCGGCAGCGCGAGGTGGAGCGGACAAGCTTGACTGGCGTACCGGGGAAACCAGCTCGAGCGACACTTGCAGGCACCGGCAGTCCTACCTTCGATTCGTCAAACCTTGCAGACGGCCAGGACCATCGTAGCGGAGGAGAGGGCAGCGGCCAATTCTCATGACTGACCACGACAACGCAGCAGGCCCAGCCGAGCCCTACATCAAATTTGTCCACGTCTCGAAGTCGTTTGACGATCAGACAGTCCTCCGGGACGTCAGCTTCGACGTCCGGCGCGGCGAAATGGTCGTCGTGCTCGGGCGCAGCGGCGTCGGCAAGAGCGTCACGCTCAAACATATTTTGGGTTTTCTTCAACCGGACGCCGGTCAGGTCTTTGTGGCGGGGGTCGAGGTGTCGAGCATGTCGGAAGCCGAACTGACGGCAGTCCGCCGGCGCGTCACCATGGTGTTTCAATCCGGCGCTCTCTTCGATTCTCTGACCGTTGGTGAAAACGTCGCCTACCCCTTGCGCGAGCAAGCGGAACGCGGATTCGACCAGGGCGAAGATCAGATTCAAGCTCGAGTTGATGAACTCATGTCGCTGGTCGAGCTCGCGGGCATGCGGGATGTGTTGCCCGCAGACCTGAGTACGGGGATGAAGCGCGCGGTGGCCATTGCGCGCGCTCTGGCGGCTGAGCCGGAGGCGATCCTGTATGACGAGCCGACCACGATGGTGGACCCTTTAATGGCCCAGACGATCGGCGACTTGATCCTGAAGCTCAAACGGCAGACCGGCCTGACCTCCGTCGTCGTCACGCATGACACGAAACTGGCGAGGAAGCTCGCGGATCGCCTCGTCTTCTTACTCGAGGGGCGCGTGGCGTTTTTCGGGGCGATGGAAGAAATGGACGCCTGCCAGGAGCCCGTGATCCGCGACTTTATCGAGCTGGACGAAGTCTCGTTTCTTTCCCCGTGACAGGTGCAGCGGCCGTAGCTGGAACAAGTGAAACCGGCAGGGAGACTCTCGAACCGATGAAAGCCAAAAGCGCGGTGACACTTGACCGGGTACTCTCCCGCATGGGCCATGCCTCGCGGACTGACACGCGCGAGGCCATCCTGGCGGGGCGGTTGAAGGTAAACGGTCGCGTTATTCGCGACCCGGAATGCTGGGTCCGGCCGGGGCGCGACCACGTCCAGTTCGATGGCCTGCCTTTAAAGCCCGCACGCAAATTTTATTATCTCTTCTACAAGCCCAAAGGCGTGATCACCAGCCACGGCGACCCCGCCGGGCGCAAGACCGTTTACGACTACCTTGGAGAGGAGAGGCGGTGGGTCTTTCCCGTGGGCCGGCTGGACAAAGATACCTCGGGGCTGCTGCTCCTCACGAACGACACCGAGTTTGCCGACTTCATCACGAATCCAGGCTCTCGCGTCTCCAAGACTTATCTGGTCAAAGCAAGCGGCCTCATCAGTGACGAAAGGATTGAGAAATTAACCGCCGGCGTTCAGATGAAACGCGGCGATTGGGCCACCCCCCAGCTCGTGCGTCGCATCGAAGACCGGGGAAAATACACCTGGCTCGAAGTCGTGTTAGCCGAAGGCAAGAACCGCGAAGTCCGCCGCATGATTGAAGCCGTGGGGTTCAAGGTCCTGAAACTGGTCAGGACGCGGATCGGCCCGCTCACGCTGGATGGCCTGGAAGTGGGAAAAGGCCGGCCGCTCGGACCCGCCGAGGTTGCGGCGCTCAAAAGGAGCGGCGGGAGGCAGGGCCTTTGAGTTTTCCGGTCAGCACCCTGGAAGCACTCACGGACATTGAGGGAGCGTATGAATAACGCACAAAAGCTTCACGATACGAAAGATTTCTGTTCGCGCAGGCGAAGGGGAAAGCGATTCTTTCTCGCTTTCCTCGCTGCGGCCGCGATCCTTGCAATGCCTCGGGGCTTGCGGCCCAAACCCCAGCAATCAGCCGCCCCGGCGCGCGGGGAAGGGACGACTCTGGAGATTGTCGTCGTTGATGAAGAGGGCAAGCGCCTCCCCGATGTCCTTGTGGCCGTCCCTGCTTTCCGCTCGACGACGAGCCAAGCCGGAACGTGCCGGTTCAGCCTGCCGCCGGGCCGCTACTCAATTCTCATCAGCAAAGACGGCTATCGCGGCCGGCGGGTCAGCGTCGGGATTCGCCCCGGCCAGACGACCAAGCAGCGCGTCAAGCTCCAAAAACTTCCGCCCGCGCCCACTCCAAAGAAGTAATTTTTCAGGACTCGAAAAGAGATTCGACGAATTGACGGGGATCGAAAGGAAGCAAGTCTTCGACCTTTTCGCCGATCCCCACAAATTTGATGGGAAGGCCGAGTTCCCGGGTGATGGCGACGACCACGCCGCCTTTTGCCGTGCCGTCGAGTTTGGTGAGGATGATGCCTGAGGCGCCGCCGTGTTCGCGAAACTCGCGCGCCTGGGCCAGGCTGTTCTGCCCGGTGGTCGCGTCGATGACCAGCAGGACCTGGTGAGGGGCGTTCGGGATTTCCCGCGCGGCGATGCGGCACATCTTTTCGAGTTCCGCCATCAAGTTGAATTTGGTGTGGAGGCGTCCCGCGGTGTCCACGATCACCGGGTCCTTTTGTCGCCTCTTGGCTGCCGCGAGCGCGTCGAAGACGACGGCGGAGGGATCCGCGCCGGGTTTCTGCTTCACGGTCTCGACCCCCAAACGGCCCGCCCAGATTTCAAGTTGTTCGATCGCCGCGGCTCGAAAAGTGTCTGCGGCGCAGAGGAGCGGCTGGCGTTCCTGCTGAAGGTAGAAGTGCGCCAGCTTCGCGATGGTGGTCGTCTTCCCCACGCCGTTGACGCCCACCACGAAGATGACTTCCGGCAGGCCGGGCGGAGGCTGTTTGATGGCGGGGCTGGCTTTGAGGCCGGCGACCTCTCGCCCGCCGCCCGGGTTCTCCAGAATGCCGAGGATTTCCTGTTCGATGGCGGCCCGAAGGTCGCGCGTTTCCGTGAGCTTTCGGCGGGTCACCTGTTCGGAGAGGCGGGCCAGGATTTCCTGAGTGGTCTTCACGCCCAGGTCGGCGCTGATCAGCGTCGCCTCGAGCTCAACCAGCACGGCCCGGTCGATCTCTTTCTTCCCGGCGACGGCTTCTTCGATTCGTTCGACCAGTTGCGCCTTCGTGGATGCCACCGCCTGCTTGAGGCGATCAAACAGGCTCGTCTTTTTTTCTTCAGGCGCTGACGGCGAACCTACCATGGAAGGCCATTCTATCCTGTACGGCGCCGGGCAGGAAGCGACGAAGCGCGCCGGCTCAGCGGCGGGGCGAGAAACGGGAAGGGAGGTCAGCTCTTGGCCTGGGGAACGGGGACCAGAGGAGTCCTGCGGGTCTCGAACTTGTGGAAGGCGCCCTTCGAGTGAGAGGCGTGCATGGCGTCCACGACGACGGGATCGTACCGGCTGCCGGCGTGTTTGCGCAGGATTTCGAGCGCCTTGGGAAAGTCACTTCCCGCCTGATACGGGCGGTCGGTGGTGACGGCGTCGAAGGTGTCGGCCACGGCGATGATGCGCGTCATCAGCGGGATTTCGTCCCCGCTGATCCCGTCCGGATACCCTTTGCCGTTCAAGGCCTCGTGGTGCCAACGGATGCCGGGCAGCATCTCCGCAAGCTGCTTTACCTGACGCACGATCTCGTAGCCCATTACCGTGTGGCGCTTCATCAGCTCGAACTCTTCGTTGGTCAACACGCCCGGTTTCTTCAGCACGCGGTCTTCAATGCCGATTTTGCCGACGTCGTGGAGCGTGGCGGAGATCCGGATCTTGTCTGTTTGTTCCTCCGAGAGCCCCAGCTCTTTGGCCAGGATGACGGAATACTGCGCGACGCGGCCCGAATGGCCTTTCGTATAGGGGTCCTTGGCGTCAACGGCGGCGGGCGCGATGGGAGAAGTCCCGCTGGGCGATGGCCCGCGCCGTCTGGGTCAAGTCGTCGATGGGGCGAGTGATGGACTTGGCCGCCACGGCGCCGACCGCCAGGCTGAGCGCGATCGCCACAACACCCCACCACACCGTTTTCCGCTGCATCTCGGTCACCGAGTGGTAGGCGTCGCTCAATTTCCTCTGGACGATCACTCCCCACTTGACGCTCAGCACCTGCGAGTAGGCGCCCAGCATGCGTCTGGCGCTCTGGCCTTCGCCCACGTCGAACTCGGACGTTTCGGTGGCGTTGCCGCCCGAGACCAGGAATTTTTGAACCAGGGGGACGCTTGCCATGTCCATGCCTGGCACTTTGGTGTCCGGGTTGCTCGAGGCAATCAGACGGCCGGCGCTGTCCACGATATAGGCTTCGAGGCCCGTGTACTCCGCGGTGTCCTTAAGCCGCTTGACGATGTGCTTTAGCGTGACGACGGCGGCGACCATTCCCAGGAAGCGGCCTTTCACGTTGATAGGGCGGGAAATGACCATGACCAGTTCCCTCCCTTTTTGTGTCACGACGGTGATGGGCGGGTCGCTTTGGTACTCGTGCCCCTGGCGCGCGGCGATGAAGGCGGACTCAAGAGACTTCCGGACGAAGGCGTCGTCGGCCACGTTGTAGTCCGGAGCTTGCGCGCCGCGCCCCTGGGCTTCATTGTTGACCGCGGTCGCGTACGGGATGCTCACGTTGTGCGGGCCGGTGATGAAGTTCTCGAGTGCGCTCCGGAGCCTCGGGTCGGTGCTGAAGCTCGCGGCGTCAATCTGGGAGGCGAGCGGGAGGACCGTGTCGAATAATTCGCTCAAGTTCTGCCGCAGATTGGCCATGTAAAGCGAAATCTCCTGGCCCAGCGACTGCGCGATCGTCGTCTGGAGAATCTGCTCCTGCGTCTTCAAGGTCTGCTGGTTCGCCTGGCTCATCGTCCTCCCGTAGAACCACAGGGGGAGGACGCTGATCGCGATGAGGATGGCGAGCAAGACGTATAGGATTCGCAGGCGCCGGGGGCGCTTACGTTTCATGCGGCCTCACATCAACGGCATCTTAGTGGAAAGGCTAAAAGGAAATCAATAGGCGGAGCGCGGCGGGGATGAGTCTGGACCCCTAGGGTGTTGATGAATCAACGGATGCCAACACCCGCTCCGGGGGTTTCGACAGGGAAGAAATCGCCAGTTCTTCCTGCCGTCCTATTTTCTACCCAGGCGGTTTTCGGTCCCGTTCAGCAGCCTGCGAATGTTGGCGTGGTGTTTTACGATGATGATCGCGGCTCCGGTCGCCGCGCCCAGGAGGACCGGCAGTGGCGGCTTGTCTCGGATATAGAGCAGGGCGGGAAATGACGCCGACGCAACGATCGAGCCGAGCGAAACGTAGCGCGAGAGCGACACGACCACGGCGAAAACCAGCGAGGCCAGGCCGAGAGGAACCGGACTGAGACCGATAAACGCGCCCAGGCCCGTTGCCACGCCTTTGCCGCCGCGAAATTTCAGCCAGACGGGAAAGCAATGGCCCAAGATCGCCGCCACTGCCGCGGAGGCGACCCACCTCGAATCGTCGTGGGTTATCGCCTTCGCGCAGACGACGGCGGCGAGTCCTTTCCCCGCGTCCAGCAAGAACGTCGCGAGAAAGCCGGCGATCCCCAGGTTGCGCATGACGTTGGTGGCGCCGATGGACCCGCTTCCGGTGGCGCGGACGTCGATGCCCTTCTTCCACCGTACAATCACGTAGCCAAAGGGTACCGACCCCAGAAGGTAGGCCATCAGCGTCGAGAGTGCGCCAAACATTCAGGCTCTACGGGCGCGGAATGCGCGCCACTTTCCGGTACTCGGCCCCTCGCGGACCGAGCTTGCTCTCGTACAAGAAGAATTCCGAGACCTCAAACCGCCCCAGGCTCCTATGGGCTTCCCGGCCCACGAGCGTCTCAAGCTCCGGTTGCCCTCGCGGAGTTTTAAACCGCGCGAGTGTCAAATGCGGAGTGAAGGGTCGGGTCTCACGGGGAAAGCCCAGGTTGCCCATGGCATCCTCGACTTTTCCTGTAAGCTCGGCCAGGCCGGGCAGAGCCTCGAGTCCCGCCCAGAACACGCGCGGCCGGCGGGCGTCCGGAAAGAACCCGAAACCTTTGACCTCCACCCAGAATTTTTCGAAGCGCTCGAGGGTACCGAGCGCGTCAATTACTTTTCGGGCTTGCTCCTCGGAAATTTCCCCGAGGAACTTGAGCGTCAGGTGGATTCCCTCCGGCCGCGTCCAGCGAATTTCATCCGAGGCAGTGGAGGGCCACGAACGAGCGGAGCGGAATGAAGCTTGCTGCCGTTTGAGTTCGTCCAGAATGGAATCCGGCAGCGCGATGGCGATGAAGGCGCGCACAATAGGCGGCGAACTCGCCGGAAGCGGCCGGGACCTTGGCTACGACTTCAGGGACCGCCGGACCATCTCCAGAGCAGCCTGCGTGGCCCAGTATCTGATCCGTTCCCGGTTCCCGGGAAAACGAAACTCGCGGACCTGCGTCCTGGCTTCGTCGGCCAGGGCGACGTAAACGAGCCCGACGGGCTTTTCGGGGCATCCGCCGCTCGGCCCCGCGACGCCGGTGATCCCGATCCCGATGGAGGCCCCGGCGCGTTTCCGGATACCTTCGGCGAGCGCCTGCGCCACCGGCTTTGAAACGGCGCCGTTTTCCTCGATCAGCGACCTCGGCACCCCGGCCATTTTGGTCTTGAGGTCGTCCGAGTAGCAGACCGCTCCGCCCGCATAAAAGTTTGAGCTGCCCGGCGTCCGGGTCAAGCGCTCGCTCAGCAGCCCGCCCGTACAGCTTTCCGCCACCGCCACGGTCTTGTGTTTCATCACGAGGTACATTCCGACCACCTCTTCCAGGGACTCCCCGTGCGATGAAAAGATGTGGTCGCCCAGGGCGAGTTCGATCTTGTCGCCGAGCTCGTTGAGCATGGCTTCCGCTTCCCGCTCGCTTGCGGCCCGGGCGCGGAGGTGGACTTCAATTGCCCCGGGTGTGGCGAGGATGGTGGTGACGGGAATCTGGTAGGCTTTGTAAATGGGGGCGATCCGCTGGTCCACCTCGGACTCCGGCAGACCCACAACCTTATACACCCGAGTCAGGATGCGTTCTTTGGGCGCGAGCTTCTCCAGGCGCGCCTTGCACTGCGCCTCGAACATGCCCTCGAGCTCCGCGGGGGGGCCGGGCAGGAGCACGATGGTCGCGCCGCCCTGTTGCGCCCAGAGGCCCGCCGCCGTCCCGAGCTCATTGGGCAGCCAATCGGCCCCTTCCGGCACCAATGCCTGACGGAGGTTGTTCTCGGGCATGGTCCGTCCGAGGCTCGCGAAGCGTTCCTGGATGCGGCGGCGGACTTCCGGGACTTCCCGAAGCTTCCGCCCCAGCACTTCGGCCAGAACGTTCCGGTTGACGTCGTCTTCCGTGGGACCGAGGCCGCCGGTGACGATAACGAGTTGGGATCTGTTCATTGCCCCACGGAGCACGGCAGCCAGGCGTTCGGGCTCGTCGCCCACGATCGTTTTGTATCGGACTTCGATGCCCAGAGCATTGAGTTTCTTGGTGAGGAAGAGCGAGTTGGTGTCCATCCGCTCGGGCGTGAGCAGCTCGGATCCCACGGCGATAATTTCGGCATCCATGCAAGCTCGATAGCGAAAGACGACGGGCGAGGCCCGGCTCCCAGATCTGTAATGCCAGGCCCCGACTCGTCACCAGCGATATATCACTGGATGAGAGGTCTGCCTTCGATGCCCATGTACAATTCGATCAAGGACTGGCTGGTGGCCAGAATCAGCGCGCGCTGGCGAGTGAAGGCCAGACCCACAATGCCATTTCCTGAGACGACCAGTTCCGCCCCGGCGTTCGGCGTCACGCGCACAATCCCGCGCCGCCCTCCCAGTGAAGATGCCACGTAAAGGTTTCCCTCGGCGTCGAAAGCGAGCCCTTGTGGCCGCCCTACTCCCCTGTAGAAAGACGTGACATGGCCCGACGGTGTGATACGGAAGACGTGGTCGAAGCTGGAGGTGGTGGGGCCGGTCACATAGAGGTTTCCTTTGGGCCCAAAGGCTAGGTGATAGGCGGCGACGCTCGGCTCCAGCGTCGCGAAGACGAAAATCTCGCGTTTTCGGTCGATCTTGAAAATCGTGCCGGTGCGGTCCCCGACGTAGAGGTTTTCTTCGTGATCGAAAGCGATTCCGGTCGCCACTCCCATCCCCTCGGCATAAACCGATCGCTCGGCATCGGGCGTGACGCGGTAAATCGTTCCTTCCATCCGGCTCGAGACGTACAGCATGCCCTCGCGGTCGAGGGCCAGCCCCGTGGCATTCATGAGGTCGCTAATCAAGGGCCGCATTTTGCGGGCGGGGTCGATTTTATAGACGGAGACCGGGACTTTCTGACCGCGGCTACCGCTGAAGGTGCTGTAAATGTTGCCGGCAGAATCCACGGCGGGGTTGCCCACGGGATGCAGGTTATCGGCGATGGTGGTGCCCACTTTCACCGAGACGGGCGGGCTCACCGCAGCCCCCGTGTCCACGGTAATGTCCCCGCTGACGACGCCATCGGGTACCTTGACGACGATTTGATTCGGGGAACACAGCAGCAGGCTGCCGAGCTGGTCACCAAAGCGCACGACCGGACGCCGGTTTCCGTTCTCCGTAAGGCCCGTTCCGCGAATGGCGATTTCTCCGCCCGCAATGGCGGCACGTGGCGCCACTCTCTCGATTTGAGGTTTACCCGGGGCTCCCTTTTCCATCGGTGCGTCTGACTTGTTGGCCTTTCTCCACAAACTCAATTGAACTTGAATCCGAGCAGCGATAGCGTCAAGAGACCATAAGCTCCCGCGATGACATCGTCCAACATGATACCCCACCCGCCTGGTAATTTCTCAGCGCGCCGTGCCGGGAACGGCTTGATGATGTCGAAAACCCGGAACACCAAAAACCCCAACAGCAACCACTTCCAGGATGCCGCGGGGCGGGAGAGGAATGTGATGATTTGCCCCACGAGTTCGTCAATGACTGCCTGCCCGGGGTCTTTGCGGCCGAAAAACTTTTCAGCCTCTCCGGCAGCCCACACGCCCGCGATAAAGATGACCACCGCGGCCGCGGCAAGCGTCGCTGTGAGCCCCAGTCGGGTGAGGGGCATGTGTCCCAGCGCCGCAACCAGGCCGAGTACCAGGGCTGAGCCTGCCGTGCCGGGGATGAGCGGGAGGTATCCGGCTCCCGCGCAGGTCGCGATCCACGCCCCCGCTCCCCTGCGCCGATCAGTCACCGTCGCCTGCTTCGTCGTCCACCGGCACGGGGGCGGAAGACTTCGATTCCCGGTTTTCGGACGAAATGGGTATCCGATAGCGCCCGGCCAGCCAGTTGTCCAGGTCGATTAACTTGCAGCGCTCGCTACAGAAGGGGCGAAAGGGGTTGCCCTGGTAAACGGTCTCCCGTCCGCAGATGAGACACTTCATGACCATCCCCTGCGCTTCGGCTATCCCGAGCCTTGAGAGGCGGGCTGGATCTCAACGAGCCGCACCCCCGCGACGAGCCCACCCATCCGCGGGGTCGTCGGCTCGGCAGAATGCGCTTCCTCGAGCCGTCCGACCAGATCATAGTCGGAAGCAGACGTGATGGTGACCCGACGGAATTCTCCTGGGCGCGGCTCCGTGCCGGCGAAATCGTTGATGTAAACCTGGCCGTCGATTTCCGGCGCCTGAGACTCAAGCCGCCCGTGCAACAACAGCTCGGTCTCCTGGGAGCGGCCTTCGACCAGGAGGGAGAACGTCTTTCCCACTGCCTGCCGGAGCTTGTGCCGCGAGATCTTTCGCTGGGCTGCGAGCAACTTCCGCTGGCGGGCCTTCGCTACCGAAGCCGCGACGGCGTCTGGGAGCGAGTAGGCCCCGCTTCCTTCCTCGTTCGAGTAGAGGAACACGCCCAGGTGGTCGAATTCTGCCGCCTGAACAAAATCGAGCAAAGCCTGGAAGTCTTCCTCGGTCTCGCCCGGGAAGCCTACGATCATCGACGTGCGGAGCGTTGCGCTTGGGATCGCGGCGCGTATTCTTGCGAGCAACTGCAGGAACCGGTCGCCGCCGGACCCGCGGCGCATTGCTTTCAAGACCTGCGGGCTCGCGTGCTGGAGCGGGATGTCAAAATATTTCGCGACCTTGGGGGTCTCCGCGACGGCCTCAATCATGCCGTCGGTCAGCCGGTTGGGATAGCAATAGAGGAAACGGACCCAGACGAGTCCGGGGAGCTGCCCCAGCTCGCGAAGCAGCTTCGCCAGGCCGCCGCGAAGACCCAGGTCTTCGCCGAAGCTTGTCGTGTCCTGCCCGACCAGGGTGAGTTCCCGCACTCCCCGCCGCGCCAGGCCCTCCGCCTCTCGCACAACGGATTCCAGGCTGCGCGACCGGAAGCGCCCGCGCATCTTCGGTATGACGCAGAAAGAGCAAGGGTGGTCGCATCCCTCGGCAATCTTGATGTAGGCGGAGTATCCGGGGGTCGAGAGCACCCGGGGAGTGAACTCGTGATAGAGGTATGGCTCGGGGGCTCCTCCCCAGGAGCGAGAGCCGGCCGCGTCGGCGCAGGCTTCAACGACCCTTTCAAGCTCGTTCGTCCCGATAACAAAATCG
>QHZM01000036.1 GCA_003224665.1 Acidobacteriota bacterium | reverse complement strand
GACTCGCCCGGGCGAAGCCGCCCGCGGGTGGAGTCGTTCGGTCGGAGGCAGCAAGTAGTAGTCGGGGAAAAGCCTCTCTTCTCCCTGCGTTGAAATGTAGACCATCTGTCGGATCCCCCGCGTCTTGAAAACGGGATCAAACTCCGGGCCATACACCTCGCCGTTCACGAGGTGCTGAGGCAGGGAGGCGATGTCGTCCGGCCTGAGCGGAAACTCCCCCCAGAAAATCACAGTCCGCCCGCGATCGTGCAGGAAATTTGCGGTCTTCGTGATGAATTCGGCCAGGAGTTTCCCCACACTGCCCAGCTCCCGGGCGCGGGGTGCCTCGTGGCACTGAGGGTTGTCAGCAAGGCCGACGTAATAGGGCTCGTCAGTCGAAAGGTGGAAATACTTCCCCCCTTTGTTCCCCGCCAATAAGTCCTCGTACATGCCAAACAGCAGCTTGTACGAATCGGGATTGGTCGTGCAGAGCTCGTAATTGCTTTGGGGATATTCGCGTAGAGCCTTGTATTCCGGATGCTTGAGAATAAAGGCAATGTGCGAGGGCCCGTCGAGGTACGGAACCAACTCCACATGCCGGCGAAGGGCATAGTCAGTCAACTCCTGCAACTCGGCCGGCGAAAGCGCATAGGGTTCAACGAGCGCGGGAGCGCTCTGGTACTGAAAGTGACCCTCCAGCTTGATGGCGAACCCGTTGATCTTGAAGAACGCCGCGCGGCGAATAGCGTCTTTGAGGACGTCAAGGCGCTCGAGGTGGTGGGCATCGTCCCAGTAGATTTCGCGCAATTCGAGATCAGGCCAGTCGACAATCTCACCCTCGGGTAGCCAGAGGCTTCCTCCCTGGGATTTAATCAGCTGTAAGAGCGTCTCGACGCCATAGAAAAGCCCGGGGGCTGCGTTGGCTGCCAGGTTGATGGCCTCCAACCCGAGATCCAGCCTGTATGCCTGTTTTTCAAGCGAAGCCCTGTTACGGTCTGTCGCGTCTCCGATCTTCACCGAGCCCGGGGAGATCGACATGCGGATCACACCGCTCTCGTGCCCACGACCCGCTCCGGTAGCCAAGGCCAGGTGAAAGCGCGAAGCGAGGCCCTCTTTCAAGTCTTCAACCGCGATTTCGTCTTGCGAAACTCCGCGCGCGAGATCCAGCCGCCACCCTGGGCCAAGTGCAAACTCTCTTCCCTTCAACTGGACCGTTTGCGGTTGGGGTATGACGGTATATCCCCGGCTGAGCAGGGCCGAGACCGTGGAGGGATGCGCACGGCTACCCGCCAAGTACCAGGCCAGGATAATAAGCGCCCCGACGGACATCGTCATTTTCCTTACCATACCGGTCATCAATCAGCCCTCCCACTCGCCTGCGATTAACTCCTGGGCCCGAAAATCGCCGTCCCAATCCGGACGATAGTCGCCCCCTCTTCGATGGCGATTTCGAAATCATGGCTCATGCCCATGGAAAGCCCTTGGATGGAAACGTTTGGAAGGTTGAGCGCCTCAAGCGACTTCGCCAGCTCTCGCAGGCGTCGAAAAGACGGGCGCGCCTGCTCCGGGTCTTCGAAGAAAGGAGGCAGCACCATCAGCCCTCGCAACTCAAGAGTCCTAAGACGACCGACTTGCTCGGCCAACTGACCTATTTCCTCTTCACGCGCTCCGGATTTCGTCAGTTCATCACCGAGGTTTACCTGGAGCAAGACCGGGAGCTTGTCATCGGAGCAGACCGCAGCCTGGTCGAGCTTTTGCGCGAGGCGCAACGAATCCACTGAGTGCACGACATGGAAGAGCTCGCGGGCAAGTTTGGCCTTGTTCGATTGCAAGTGGCCGACCATGTGCCAGGTGACGGTTAAATCCGAGAGGGCGGGCCGCTTTGCGTTCGCCTCCTGCACGCGATTCTCGCCGAAATCGCGCAAGCCGGCTTCAAACGCGCGGCGAATGAGATCCGGAGGGACGGTCTTCGAGACTGCGACCAGTTTCACTTCCTCCGGCCGCCGTCCGGCCCGGCGACAGGCGTTGGCAATCCTCTCCCGCACGTGCCCGATATTTTCTTCAAAGTCCATGGCTGAACGAGCCGGCGGTTGCCCGCTAGCGGCTGACTACTTCCGTTGCCCCATGTTGGCAGTCAATTGTATCCTAGCGCCGGAAGGATCAATTGAGCTGAATGCAATGCGGAAACGGCCCAGGCTTGGAATCCGAGTACTCCGACCCACCGGGCGACTCGAACCCAATTTGGCGATAATCTCTTGGGGCCGTCGCTCCGCGCAGGTATGATTGCCCATTCCAACAGGAGGCGACTGCACCACCCTGGGAAGCCCAGATTAAGATAAGGAGTCAATTGAAGTCCCCGGGACTTTTTATCACGCTCGAAGGGATTGATGGGTCGGGCAAGAGTACTCACCAGCGCCTTCTCGTTAACCACCTGCGGGCGCTGGGGTATCGAGTTTGCGCTACTCGCGAGCCGGGCGGCACGGCGATGGGCGAGCAAATCCGCCGCCTCTTTTTCCTGCCTTCCCGCGGCCAGCGCAGTCGCCTCTCCTCGAAACGTCATCCGTTGACCGAACTCGCGCTGATGTACGCCGCGCGCGCCCAGCACCTCGATGAGGTCATCCGCCCGGCGCTGTCCCGCGGCGAGGTCGTGGTCAGCGACCGGTTCAATGACGCGAGCAGAGCTTACCAGGGTTACGGGCGGAAGCTGGGAATCCGGACCGTTGAGTCGCTCGACCGTATCATCTGCGGCCGCACTCAACCGGACCTGACGATTTTGCTTGACGTTGACCCGCGGAAAGCGTTCACGCGAGTCCGGCGGCGCGCCGCCCGCGGAAATAGGAGGATTGGAATCTTCGAGGCACAAGGTCTCAACTTCCAGTCGCTGGTCCGAGCCGGGTACCTCGCCATTGCGCGGCGCGACCCGAGGCGCGTCAAAGTCGTCCACGCCGGCGGGCCGGCGGCTCAAGTCCAGGCGAAGATCCGCCGCCTGGTCGACAGGCTACTTCCGCGGCATAAGGGCCGGTAGCCTTCCGTCACTGGCCGGAACGAGAATGGGTACCGAGCGCAGAAATCGCGGGCGGGCCGCGACTTCCGATGGTCTGCCGGAGATGATGTTCGTAAGCCATCATTAAACGTTATGGGTTTTGCATCGTTCCTTGGGAACTCCGGTGCGGTCAACGCGGTTCGCGATCTCCTCGCATCCGGCCGCGTCCCGGGGGCGCTCCTTTTTTCGGGTCCGGACGGAGTCGGGAAAAAGACGCTGGCCTTCATGCTCGCTAAGGCGCTCAACTGCGAGCGGCGCGAGCCGGCGGGCAACGATTTTTGCGGCGAATGCGCTGCTTGCCGCAAAGTCGAGGGGATGTTTGCAGCCGCGCGCGATGATCTCACCTGGCGCCGGGAAATTAAGGACGCCCAAAGACGCGTCGAGGGTTTGGTCTATTTCGACGTCCAGCTCGTCGAACCTATCACGCGCTACATTCTGATGGAGCAGGTGCGGGAGGTGCGGAATGTGGCCTATGCGCGGCCTTTCGAGCTGCCTCGCCGCGTCCTCATCTTTGACCAGGCACAGGCGATCCACTGGCAGGCGGCTGACCTGTTGCTCAAAATGCTCGAAGAGCCTCCTGACACCACAACTTTTGTGCTCGTCTGTCCCAACCCCCACGAATTGCGCCCCACCATCCGCTCGCGTTGCTTGCGGGTGCAATTTGTCCAGGTCGAAGAGTCCGTTGTCAGCGACCTGCTCGAGCGTGAGAGGCAGGTGCCAAAGGCGAAGCGACTGCTTGCAGCCCGCGCAACGGCCGGCAGCGTGAGCCGGGCAAGAGCTTTCAACCTGGCTGATTTCGAACGCCGCCGCCAGCCCTGGCTCGACTTCCTCGGTAGTGCCCTCGGCAGGGGGCCGCGCTCCGAAGTCGCGCCGGACTGGAAGGCCCTGTTCGAGTCCACCCGCGCCCTGACCGAAGACCGGAAAGGCCTCGATGAGACGCTTAGAATCGGGTATACGCTGCTGCGAGATCTCCTGCTGATCCTTGAGGGCGGTCGAGAATCTGAGTTGGTCAATGTAGACCTTGTGGACCGACTCAATTCGTGGGCCTCCGAGCTGGGGCTCGCGGGGGTTGAAACAATGAAAGCTGGTCTTGACCAAGCCTATCGCCTGCAAACGCGCAACGTAAGCCAGCAATTAGGATTAGACGCACTGGCGGTTGACCTTGTGGCCGCGCTCGGGCGAGAGGAGGTGTGACCCCGAGCCGCACTCAACCAGGCCGGGTCTTGACCGGAACAAAGAGGAAGGCCAGCAGAATTTGTGCCTGCCAGGTCCAGGCCTTCGCCCGGAGCGACGTGCCCGGAGGCCGTCAACAGCGGATAGGGCAAAGCCGGATTGCGGTTCGCGGGGAGCTGTGATAAACTCACTATATTTACAGCAATTTCCTGGCGGTAGTTTAGGGACACGAGGGAACCGATCCACTCGCATCGGCATCTACCCTAAATGAGCGGGCGCTTGGAATGCCCCTTGACGTGACTGCAACCCCAAATCGCCGAGCCCCGGTGGATGGGGCGTAAGGAGTGTAAAAGAGTGAACCGAAAACTGATCCGTCCAACGCTGTCGGAAGTCCAGGACCAGATGGGCACGCGCCTGCAGCGGAAGAAACCTGCTCCACCGGAGCAGACGAACGCGGAGAATTTCTACTATATCAAGCAAATGCAGGCCCGCACGCCGATGGTCGTCGTCCTCGACACCGGCGAAGGAATTCACGGAGTCATCGAGTGGTACGACAAGACCTGCATTAAAGTCCATCGCACGAACGAGCCCAATCTCCTGATCATGAAATCGTCTATCCGGTACATGTACAAGGAGAACGAAGCCAAGGGCGGTGGAGATGGCAACCTCGCAGCCCAGAACAACGGCGAATGACCCCGCTGGCGTCTGGCGCCCTTGGGCGATGCTCCGCGCGGCCGAAAGAGACTTTTTCAGTACCCGAGGATAGGCCGCCCAAAGGACCGGGACTTCCTTCACGCCGCAAACTTTCACGCCCGACCGCACTCGCAGATCGCTGAGCTCGGCCGGCTGAGACTTCTCAGGGAGTCGCCGATTGAATTCCTCCATTGACTCCGAACGAGCCGCATCCTGCAGGCCCCGCGTAAGACTGCAAGCTCGAGGGGAGCCTGAATCAACACCTTTAGCCGCTTCAGCCCGCAGGCTTCGCAAGATAGAGCCGGCCGTCCTGGCATTCGTCATCGCGACGATATCCTTCTTTGCGCCCGGCAACGCCCAGGAGGAGCGCAAGACGAAAGTCCCGGGTTTGGATAAAATTACTTCAGGGCCCTCCCGCCAGGCCTTCAGTGGAACTGTACAGTCCCTCGACCTGAAACGTAAATTGCTGAATGTGAACACCGTGCAGGGTGGTAACACCGAAGTGTTCCCCGTGACAAAGGGCGTGCGGGTGGCGTTGGCAAACGGGGCGAAAATCAAGCTGACGGAGCTCACGCCGGGCGCCACGGTGATTGTTTACTATGAGCAGAGCGGCGATCGCCGAAAAGTAAAGGAGATAATCGTGCTGGCGGCAGCTCCAGCCGGAGCGAAGAAACCCGAGAACCCCTCCTAGTGTCGTTCCAACTTAATGTGCCGAAAAGCTTAAGCCGAAGTCTTTCGAGATTGCTCGAAAGCGTTGCCCACGGAAATAGCCCCAATTAGTTGGAACGGCACTAGACGCCCTCGGGAACGAGGCAGGGCTCCCCAAACCGCATGAAGATTGGTATCACGTGTTATCCGACTTACGGCGGGAGTGGTGTGGTAGCCACCGAGCTGGGTCTCGAGTTGGCGGCGCGTGGGCACGAAGTCCACTTCATCAGCTACGCCGTTCCCGTCCGCATCACGGAGGCTTCTGAACGCATTCACTTCCATGAAGTGGAAGTGATGAATTATCCCTTGTTCGACCATCCCCCCTATGCCCTGGCGCTTGCGACGCAAATGTACAACGTGGCGGCGAGCGAACCTCTCGACCTTCTGCACGTCCATTACGCCATTCCCCATTCGGTGAGCGCCTACCTGGCGCGCGCGATGCTCCGGCCCCGCCGCGTCCCATTTGTAACGACGCTCCACGGAACAGATATCACCCTTGTCGGAATCGACCGGTCGTATTTGCCCATCACACGCTTTTCGATCGAGGAAAGCAATGCTGTCACGGCCATCTCGGAATACCTGCGACAGGTGACGCTGAAGGAATTCGATGTCCAGCGCCCCATCGAAATGATCCCCAACTTCGTAAACTGCGACGTCTTTCAGCCTGCCAAGGATAACTCCCGGCGGGCGGAGTTCGCGCCCGGGAATGAAAAAGTCCTGGTCCATCTCTCAAACTTCCGGCCCGTCAAGCGCGTGCCGGACGTCATCGAAATTTTCGCCCTGGTGCGAAAGGAGATCCCGGCCAAGCTGCTGATGATTGGCGACGGCCCTGACCGCGCAACCGCCGAGTGGATGGTTCATCAGAACGGCCTGGCAAGTGCTGTGACTTTCCTAGGCCGTGCCGGAGGTCGTCCGTGACGGGGTTGAGGGTTATCTGGTGACGCCGCGCGATACCAAGACCATGGCTGCGCGCGCCCTTGAAATCCTGACCGACGCCGGCCGTCAAGAGCGGATGGGGAAGGCCGCTCGCGAGCGCGCGCTGAGCCAGTTCTGCAGTAGCCGGATTATTCCCCTCTACGAAAAGCTCTACGAGCGCGTCGTAGCCGGAATTTGAGAGGAAACTACCCCGGCCCTTCCCTCTCCTCATGGTCGGTTCGACCTGCGCTCAGGTTGTCGGCCCCCGGCGCTCCTCAGAGGTCCGAGAACGCGCGCGAATCGAAATCGGTTCCGCTGACTCCCCGCGCCCTTTACGTCGCTACCGCGCGACGCGTGGCTCGAGAAATCCAGATTGCGGTTCCCCAGACCACGAGCCCGGCCACGAATCCCTCGAGAATACTGGCCCCCAGAAGCTGCGCCAGCCGGACGAAGGTTCGACCGCCGGAGGGATCAAAGAAATGTGTCCTGTAGAAGGGGAAGGAGGCGCTGAGGACCGCGGCCAGAAACGCCCAAAACCTCCATACCCATCCGATGACGATGGACGGTATGAAAAGTTGCGCCGCAGAATTCAGGCCCACGCGCGGGCCCACACCGCCGAGATAGAAGCCGCACACAAGCACCGCCACAGTTGAGCTCCACGCAGCGGCCGTCGTCGGGGCGATGTCCATCGCTTCCGCCCAATAACGAAGAACGACGAGCGCCGCCAGGATTGCGCCGGGGCCGACCGTCACCGGCCAGCGACGAAGCAAAAAAGTCACGGACATGAGGACCAGCGCAGCAACACCGAAGACAACGAGTTCCTCCATGTGCCCCCAGATGTGCTGCCCGAGGTGGGACCAGTTGCCGTAATCCTCCTTGTCGGCAAAGTGGCTCCGCTCCAGGCGCAAGACTGCGGAAACCAGAGTTGCGAGAACGACCCATACTTCCATCCACGCCGCCAGGATGACGGCAGGCAGGATGAGATTGACGGTCCTGGTCACCCCGCGCAGCGGCGCGACCGTCCCGAGGTATATGGCAATGAGAAAAACCGCGGCCGAACTCGAAAGATAACGGGTCGTCGAGGGGGACACGCCGACCACTTCCAGAAAGAAGCGAGCGACCACGAGGAGTGCCAGAAAAATCAGCGAACCGCGAATCCATTTAAGGCTTTGGAGCGGGCCCTGTTTGATCGCCTGTGACTCGGTACCCATGAGACACCTCCTGTGCGTTGGGCTCACTGGCGACGCGCGCCAGAAATTGACGGACGGCTTGCTGGTAATCTTGCGGAGCGTCCTTGAACCCTTCTCCATGCCGCGTGCCCGGCAGGATGACGAGCGCCCGGTGGGGGCTTGCGCAGTGAGCGTACAGCTCGCGCGCGATATTCGGCGGCATGCGGCGGTCACCCGCGACACCGATGAACAGGACGGGTCGCTCCCCGATCCGCTCGACGGCCTTGACTAAATCAAAGTCGGAGGCATGGAAATGGCCCCGGTACGCCGTGCAATAGATGATTTCATCAGCGATCGGAAAGCTTGGGAGGCCAAAAAACATCTTGAAGTGATGTTTCACAGTGTCGGAGAAGGAAAGGAACGAGCTGTCGGAAACCACCGCGTCCACCTCCGGGCACTCCGCAGCAGCCAAGAGCGAAGCGGCTGCGCCCATCGAGACGCCCCACAGGATGACCGGCCTGTTAACTTTTTCCGTGTCCAGGACGTATCGGACGGCGCCCACCAAATCCAGACGTTCCGAGTACCCCACGGTGGAGACGTTTCCCCCGCTCCGGCCCTGGTGGCGCAAATCGAAGGGGAGGCCGTTGTATCCCAGGCCGCGGGCGAACGCAGCTTCCGGCAGCATCTCGACCCGCGTGCGGTTGTGGCCGTGAGCGTAAACGATCGTTCCCCGCGCCTTCCCCTCCGCCGGGATGTACCAACCTTTGAGCGGCACGCCGTCGGGCGAGGGGAACTCAATCCACCGGAAATTCAACCCGTATGACTTCGGCGTCTTGCCGTCGTTCGGGTCCGGGAAGTGAAAGCGGCTGGTGGTAACGAGGCCCGCCATCAGCCAGGGCACGACGACGAAAAAAAAGACTGCCGCGAGCGCGGCGAAAATCAGAAGGACATTCCGCGTTACTCTCCAAATTGTTCTTGCTGTAATCAGTGCGTAAGTCCTTTCTGGGCCAGCAAGCGGGGTTTTGACCCCACCTCCGTCACAGAAATCCCGTCCACCGGCCGCCAGCGAGCCACCCAGCGCCGCTAGATCGACCGGTCCGCCGCAGGTTGCGGCTCGATGATGTGGGTGGCGAGCAAGACCGCTACCAGGGCCGTCATCACCGCGCAGAGCGAGGCCACCGCGAAATACCCGTGCCACTGGTACAGAATTCCTCCCGCGAGCGCCGCAATGCCGATGCCGATTTGCGAAGAGATGTTTCGCAGCGCGATGAAGGCCCCGCGCCGGGCGGCGGGGACCAGTTCCGTCATGAGTGCCGTCAGCGGTCCCTGCCGGAAAGCAGCCCCAAGCCCCGTAGCCCCAAAGACCAGAAAGAGCGCCGGCCCCCAGCGCAAGAAAGGCACAAGAGCCACTGCAAGAGCCAGTTGGATGTTACTGGCGATGGAAACCGTGCGCTTCCCCCATTTGTCCGAGAGCATCCCGCCGAGAGGCGCGCCAACGAGCGAGGCGAGACCGCCTGCCATGAACACCATCGTGATTTCACCGGTTGCGATCGAGAAGCGGTCGTGCAGCCACTGCCCGATGTATGTGATGAAGCCCACCAACCCGCCCGAAACCAGGAAAGCAATACAAAGTGCCGCGCGGATGTCGCGCCGTTTGAGAAAAGACCGGAAAGCCTGGACAGAGGCCTGAAACCCGGCGGAGCTGAGCGCAGACGCTCGGTCATCCTTAGGCAGTCTCAGGGACACGAAGAACACGACAAGGGACAAACCCGCAAAGAAGGCAAACACAAGGCGCCAGCCAAAACGGTCCGCCACCTGCCCGGCCAGAGGCACGCCGATAATCGGCGCGGCAAAGTAGGCCGAGGAGATGAGGCCGATGGCTTTGCCCCGCACAGCGTAGGGGAACCGATCGCCGGCAAACGCAATCGAACAAGTGGAGATGACTCCAGCGGCGAGCCCCGTCAGCGCGCGGGCCAGAAGAAGGCCCCGAAAGGTCTCCGCGCGCGAAGCCGACCAGGAAGCCAGAGTAAATCCCGCCGCGCCCACCAGCAAGAATGCCCGGCGCCCATAGGTGTCGGAAAGCGGACCCGAAACAAAGGCGGCAACGGCTGCCGCGGCCGAGTACGCTACGACCAGCAGCCCGGCCAGTCTCACCGTAACGTGCAGTGAAGAAACCAACGTAGGGAGCAGCGCGGCAATCATCTGATTGTCCGCCAGCCCCAGAAAGAGCAATAAAAATAGATTGGCGACGAGCAGATAATCCATGCTTTGGGAAATTGACCCCGGGCCGTATAACCGGCCGACCTCGCCGGCCAGAATCAGTCCACTGAATTGCCGCGCGTCAACTCGCACAAGGGCGATGTGGTTGCCTACTCGAAATGATGGAGATCGAACTTGACCGCTGCCCGGTCGGACATATCCACGACCCCGGCCGCCGCAATGCCGATGGCGACTACAATGGCGTCGCTGATCTCCTGCTTGGTCAGGCCCAATTCGAGCGCTTTCTTGATATGCCCTTCCAAGCACCCTTCGCACTTGGCCGCCAGCGAAGCGGCGATGGCGATCAGCTCCTTGGTCTTTAAGTCTAGCGTAGTCGGAGTAAAGTAACTTTCCTTGTAAAACGCCTTGTAGATATCGCGGAATCGCGGCTCGATCATGGTCATTGAGCTTGGCGTAACTTTTGCCCGCCCGGGCTGACTCTTCTCCATACTGGTCCCTCACTCCTCTGGATTGAAATGTGTAGGAACTAGAGCCAGGACCCCTGTCCGCTCGTGACGCGACAACTCACGGGCCCTGTCCCTTCCGAATCTTGTCCTGCTTCGTTATCAACAACTCTCAGCCTCGACGACAGGCCGACACCCCTTCACCAGCCTTCCTTGTCCTGATTACTTTGTTCCCAGCGCGCTGCCCGCAGGTACGCCGAAACCCGCAAGATACTAGCATACCCGGTGCAACGAGAAAGGGGG
>QHZM01000537.1 GCA_003224665.1 Acidobacteriota bacterium | reverse complement strand
AGCGCGCGCGCCAGCGCCTGAGGGTCCAACAAGTGCTGCCAGGCGAGGTCGCGAGGGACGGGCAGGGTGTAGCTGCCTTCAATTTTCATGCGTTAGTTTGCGGGGAAAATTGCCCGCCCGCGAGCGGGGGGACGGCAAACGAGTCTTTGTCGCCGGGAATGGGTCCAAAATTACGGCCGGTCTCAATGAAAAGGGACATTCAGCAGAAACTACGTGCCCGTGGCCTTTTGAGTTCATTTCGGGCTGGCACGTTCGAGCGCCTTTTCGAGCGCCCGGCGCGTGTAAACGCGGGCGAGGTGGGCACGGTACTCGGCGGAGGCGTAAAGGTCGGAATTGGCTTCGATGCCCTCGGCGGCCTGGGCGGCCGCTTCTTCAATCCGCTTAGCGCTTGGTGGCTTCCCCAGCAGCGACTTTTCCACCCCGCCGGCGCGGTAGGCCTTGGGACCGACGCCTGTCAGTCCGACGCTCACCTGGTCAACGGTCCCCTTTGCCCCGAGCACCATCCGGACGGCCACTCCGACAATTGCAAAGCCCGAGGCAGGGTGGTGGAGCTTTAGATAACCGTCGCCGCCGCCCAGAGGAAGGGCGGGCACGCGGACGGCCGTCAGGATCTCATCCGGTTTGAGCGATGTCGTGAAAACTCCCTGGATAAAATCCCTCGCAGGAATCCAGCGTTCACCGCGGGTGCTGGAGGCTTTAATTTCTCCGTCGAGTGACAGGACCGCGGCGGGCCAGTCAGCCGCAGGGTCGGCGTGGGCCAGACTTCCGCCCAAGGTCCCCTTGTTCCGCACCTGGACGTCGCCAATTTCTTTGGCCGTCTCGGGCAGCAGCGGGCACTTCTTTTTCAACACTTCCGAGGACTCGAGCTCAAAGTGAGTGGCCAGGGCCCCGATCTGAATTTTGCCGTTGTCTTCGCGGATGTAGCGCAATTCGGCGATGCGACCGATGTCAATCACGTGCTTTGGCGCGGCCAGGCGGAGCTTCATGAGCGGGACAAGGCTGTGCCCGCCTGCCAGCACCTTCGCCTCGCCGCCGAACTGGCCGAGCAGGCGCAGCGCTTCCGCAAGCGTCTTGGGGACGTGGTAATCAAATGCTTCAGGGATCACGGTGTGGCCCTCCCTCTTGAGCGATTAACGTCCGACCCCTCGCCGCCCGGCCCTCGTCCCTCTGCTCCTCGGAAGCTCTGAGCCGGCCGCGCCCTCAAGCCGATCGTGCCGGCCTCGCCGACTCCCTTGACGCCCAGCGGGTTCACCGGGGTTTTCGTCTCCGTGTTAGCAGTCTCGAACCAGGGGAAGTGGTGGGCCTTGGGGACCGTGTAGTCCATCAACGTCCCGGTCACCAGTTGCCCGTTCTCGTCGTACACCAGTTCTTCCCAAAGCGCCTGGCCGACGCCCTGGGCGATCCCGCCGTGGACTTGTCCATCCACCAGCATGGGATTCAAAATGCGCCCGCAGTCGTCCACAGCGTAGTAGTTGCGGAGATGCACTTCGCCCGTCTCCGGGTCAACCTCGGTAACCGCCAGGTGCGCCCCGAACGGGAAGGTGTAATTGGGCGGCTCGAATACGGACTGCTCGGTGAGCCCCGGCTCGACGCCCGGCGGAAGCTGGCGGGCAAGATACGCCTCCTCGACCACCTTGCCGAAGGCGATGGACTTCTGGCCGTCGTCCGTTTCCACCTTGCCGTCGCGGAATACGAGCTCGCCGGGTTTCACGCCGAGCTTATGCGCGGCGATGCGGGCCATCTTCTTCTTCAATCGTTCCGTCGCCCCGTGAATCGCCGTTCCGCCGACGGCGGTGGTGCGGCTGCCGAAGGTCCCGATGCCCTGCTGGACGACGGAGGTGTCTCCATGGACCACGCTCACGTCGTCGTAAGGGACGCCGAGCCCTTCGGCCACGATTTGCGCGAAAGTGGTCTCTTCACCCTGGCCGTGGGGCGAAGTGCCGCTCATCACGGTCACTTTGCTGGTCGGTTCGACCCGCACCATGCCGTATTCCCAGCCGCCCGCGGGCATGCGACTCGAGGGCCCCATGGCGCAGATTTCGACGTAGGTCGAAAGGCCGATGCCGATGTATTGCCCCTTCTTCCTCAGCCGTTCCTGCTCTTTCCGGAGTTTTTGGTAGCCGGCCAGCTTCAGGACTTTGCTCAGAGTCTTCTGGTAATTCGCCGTGTCATAAGTGACGCCGGTGGGGAGCGCGAGGGGGAAGTCTTTCGGAGAAGGGAAGTTTTTCTCTCGCAGGTCGGCCGGGTCCATATTGAGCTCGTAGGACACCAGGTCCATGGCCCGCTCGATGATGTAGGTGGCTTCCGGCCGGCCCGCCCCGCGGTAGGCGTCCGTGGCCATCTTGTTGGTAAACACACCCTTGGTCTCGACGGAGACGTTCGGGATGTTGTAGGAGCCCAGGATCATCAAGGCGGTAAGCGTTGGGATGGCCGGAGTCAGGAGCTGATGGTAGGCGCCGAGGTCGGCGATGATCAGGCACTTCAGACCCATCACTTTTCCGTCCGGCCGGAAATAGACTTCAAGCTCGTTAACCTGGTCGCGCCCGTGGATCGTGCCCTGGAGGTTTTCGCGCCGGCCCTCAATCCACTTGACCGGCCTGCCCAGCTTCCGCGAAGCGAAACAAGCCACGCCTTCTTCACCGTAAACGTTCAGCTTGCTGCCGAAGGCTCCGCCGACTTCCGGAGTAATCACGCGGCAGTGGGCCTCATCAACCCCGACCATGACGGAAAGCTGCGTCTTGAGCAGGTGAGGGATCTGCGTCGAAGACCAGACGGTGAGTGTGTCTTCGCCGGGCGAGTAGCTGGCGATCACGCCACGCGTCTCCATCGAGACCGGGCCGAGACGCTGGTTGATCATTCGCTGCTTGACGACCTTCAGGTT
>QHZM01000035.1 GCA_003224665.1 Acidobacteriota bacterium | reverse complement strand
GCCAACTCTCCCAGGCAGTCCGGCTGAAATCAGGTCGGCTTCCAAATACCGACCGGACCAGAACGATTCGGTTCGGCGCACATTGGGCTTCCCAACGTACCCTTCGGCCCTCGGGTAGTCGAAGGCGTCAACGATCACGATGGTCCCGCTGCCCCTAGTGCACCGAATGTTGTAGAGGGGGCGGATCGTAACCGGCGTCTCCCTGGAAGGCGAACTCCCATCAGTTCGGGGACGGTTCAGGATCAGGTGATTCGCGTGCGCTTTTTTCCCCTAAGTCTTCGGCGTGTTCTACGCTGGTATTGGGGACGATGATGGGAGCTTGTTGAGGTGCGTTCCCCTAAGCCTGTATCATGACTGCGGCCAAAAAGATCCCGGCCGAAAGTAGACATGCGGATAGAAAAAGCTTCCCTTATTGGTTCCTTTCGTCGTTGATTTAAAAGCGAAACCTAAAGAGGCGACTCGGCAGGCTGGCTGAGCGGCCTCATATGGGCGAAGGCGCTGCGGAAGAGGGTGTAGCCTAAAGTCAAAGGCAAAAATATCAGCGAGAACACAGAGGAAGTCATCCAGGGCGCGGGGATGAATCCAAGGAAATAAGGCAGCGCGTAAAGTGTTGCGAACGGCAAAATCGCCGCGAGTGTTCCACGCGCCAGCAGCTTGAGCTGAAGTTGGAGAGGGGTCTCGCGGCTCCGGCGACGACCGCGCTCGAGGATGGCCGCACCCGCCAGGAAATATGCCGTCAGATAAATGAGCTCCGCGCGGTCGAGGACCCACCGCAGCGCCTGGAGTGAGAGCGGCGCAACCAGGACCCGCAGGGCGACCAGGAGGTGTAAAGCCAGCAGGAAGGCAGCGGGCAAATAAAGAAGCCAGCTCGAGTGCCCGCGGTGCAGAAAGAGGTCTCGCTGGTCCGGAAAACTCAGGCAGAAATGAAGAAAGATCGCGGGCTGCACCAGGAGGGCGATGACGTTCACCCAGTAAACCGTCCAATCCAGGGCGTCGAGTTTCCCCGTGTAAGCAAACGCGTAGAGAGCGAAGGAGGCCAGACAGAAAACATGTAAGGGGGCCCATTGTTGCGTCGTACGTCGCCGGACGAGAATGATGGCGCCGAGGGCCAGGTAGACCAGCCCAAGAGTTTCAAGATAGTGACGAATCGCGCCGACGCTTTCCTGCGGCGCAACGACCACCTTCACCCGGACGATCTCCCCGCGCCGGATTAACTCATATGCCGCCTGAGACCAAACGCCCGTGCGGAAGACCTCTCGCGCAGCGTCAGCGGCGAACAGGGCAGGCCTCTCATTGATGGCACGGAGGATGTCGCCTTCAAGGATGCCCGCGCGGTTTCCCGGGCCGTCGCGCGCCACCACCCATGCCGTCACGCCCCGGGGAGAGTCCGCCCAGGTGACGCCGTCACAGGGGAGCTGGAAAACCCTCCGCTGTTCAATGTTGATTCCACCGAGCACGGCCAAAGCAAGGCCTGGCAACGCCAGGAGGGCCGTCGTCAGCCGGAAAGGAAGCCCGCCCATCACTTATCTCATCCGCCGCCAGAGGCACTGCGGCTCAACCCTGACCGTTCCTTGCGGGGCAGGTCTTTTGAACAGAAGAGGAGTATTACGAAATGGCTCCCCTAAGCGTCTTGCGTTGGCGCCACCAAGATGCGGCGGCGCAACTTTCCCAATTGGCGATTGAAGAAATTTTTTCGGTCGAGGAAAGTCAAGATGGGGGGTCTGCGGACCCCGAGTTTGGCCAGAGCGCGTACCAAGCGGGGGTCGCGCTTGGTTAGTTGCAGCCCGTTATTCAGGATCCAGACCGCGTCTTCCTTCTTCCCCGCCCGGAGGTAAACCTCGGCAAGGTTCAAATAGAGCTCAGGCTGTTTGCGCTTCATCCTTACGGCTGTGAAGCAAAGGTCCTCAGCTTCAATCCAGTCCTGATCTGCCAGCGCGAGGGCCAGTCCAAGGTAGGAAAGGTAAAAGGGATTTTCCTTATCGAGCTCTACGGCTTTCCTCATGTGGCCCAGTGCGCTCCTGGAATAGCTCGAGCGCAACGCTTTGAGCCCCTCCTTGAAAGCTTTCAACGCCTCAGAATCCTTCATCCTTCAAACCTCCACTCGCGGGATGCCGGCATTGGACACGTATCTGTTGAGGCGCAAAGACCTCGATGAGGAGAACAATTGAATCAGTCCCTATCTATGAATTTCGTTGCGTCAAGCCGCTCAGCCTCGCGGCGGCGACCGCCACGGCTTCAACTAATCGGGAGTCCGTCAGAAAATAACTGGGGCGACCCGTCCCCGCTTACGGCGTGAAACACGCGATCCAGCGGCGGAGATTTTGCTTTCGTATCCGTCGGGACCAAGGGGGGGTGCGTGCGTCCGTCGCCATATTGCGAGGAGGATCGCCCACAGTAACCGGAGCGGCCGGGAAATTACCCTGGCGCGCTGAAAGAGTGCCGAACTCCATGAATCCTTTCGTTATCCGCGTAGGTACTTCGCCGGGTTAACGCGGGTCTCGTGAATAAGAACTTCGTAGTGGAGGTGCGGCCCGGTGGTCCGGCCCGTCATGCCCACGGCGCCGATGACCTGGCCTCGTCTAACTTCTTGCCCGACCACCGCAAGAGTCGTGCTCAGGTGGCCGTACTTGGTCATAATTCCGTACCCGTGATCGATCAGGACTTCGTTTCCGTAACCACCGTCAGGGCCGGAGTGGAACAGGATGCCGTCGGCCGCGGCAAACACCTTCGTGCCGGCAGCGGCGGCGATGTCAATTCCTGCGTGGAACGCCCCTTCGCCGCTGAACGGGTCCATGCGCTGGCCAAAGCCGGCTGTGATTTGGCCCCGGACCGGCCAGAGGGATGGGATTGGTGACCGGTCATAACGGAAATCGGCAACCATCGCTTCAGGGATGGAATTTCGACGGGCGTTCAGCGCCGCGGTCTGAAGCAGGCTGAAGGCGTAGAGCGAATCGGGATAGCTCGACTCATCGGTGGAATTGGTCAGCGTGGCAAGGGCGATGACGTCCGGGGAAAATCTTGGTCGCTTAGCATCGGCAAATCCGTAAGCGAGCGCTACTTCACCAGCCAGCGACTCGAGCGAATCAAGCTTCGCATTGGCCTGGTTCACAACCGTCTCGAGCGACCTGTTCTGGCTCCGGAGGACTTCTCTTTCCGTCCGCAAATTGTTGTAATTAGAGACCTTGAGCAGCATCTTCGCGTAGCTGCTCGCGAGGGCCGCCACAGTCATAACTCCCACGAGGGAGAAAGCCAGCACCACCTGTATTATGTAGATCGGCAGCCGGATTTTGCGAAGCTTGCCGTGCGTACCCGTAAAGAGCAGGAAAGTGTAAAAGTTGCCTTTCATAGCATCTTCTCCGCACATAGCCATTTCTGGCTCGGACGGGGGGCAGTCCAAAACCTTCACACCCCCCCAACAACTCGGACAATCTTAGAGGAGTGCCTCTAGCTAAACAATTGGTCAAAGGACTAATTCTTGGACAGTATTCCGGCCTGTCCTAGGGGACAGTTCAAGGGGCAATGGGGCGGGACTGGAAGCAAAGAAGGATCAGGTCTGTGCGGCGGCGCACTCCGAATTTCGCTAACAAACTTGAAACATGGAACTTTACGGTGCGTTCGGAAATGTGCAGCCTGTTCGCTATCTCTTTGTTCGACAGATTTTCGAGGAGGGCGTCCAGGGTTTCACGCTCTCGACGGCTCAGGTCGGCCGGGCCCCTCGTCAGGCGGCGGGAGTGGACGATGCCCAAGATTGAATCGACGAACCGGGAGAGCAGGTTTCGCGGGACCCAGAACCCGCCGGCTGCGACGACTCCAAGGGCCTGAGGCAACTGCTGACGAGCGTCGGCATAACTCAATAGCCCCTTTGCGCCCAAACGAAGTAGTGGGAATGCGTTGAGTTCGTTAAAATCATCGGCGACTGCTATCTGGCGAGCCGAGGGGTAGCGGTCCTGGATCGCGGCAACCAGCACCTCCGTCGCCTGACGAGGCGCGTGGGCGTCAATGACGAACACTTGGGCGCGGGGCAAGGACAGGCGCTCGAGTCCGGGGGCCAGGGTGGATTCAAGGCGCCGGACTTGCAGGCGAAAGCCCGAGGACGAGAGCAAGCGCTCCAATTCCGCCAGCACAAGAGGGTGCGACGAAAGCAGGCAGACCGTAGGGTGGCGGGAAGAGGAGGCCTTGCGCACAGCGGTTCAGGCTACCTGAAATGTAGTGGGCGAGCAAGCCCTGAGTCGGGCCGCACGCCGCGAGACAGCTCTCAGCATTTGTTCGTCAGCGGGGCTGGCATCCTTGCGCCCGTGTAGCGAAACGTAGCTCACTGCATCAAGGGCTGCAGGCAAGAAGCGGTATTTATCTGTTCTCGGCGGGAATGAAGCCCCGTCATTATCCCAAAGTGCTCCGACGCCTCTGATAAAAGGAGTGAGTCCCATGAATCGTCTCACCGCTTCCATCTTCCTTGCCCTCGTTTTAGCAACCTGCGCAATGGCCCAGGGACAGCAATATGACCTACTCCTGAAAGGCGGCCACGTCGTCGACATGGCCAATGGAATCAATGGCTTAAGGGACGTCGCGATCGCTCACGGCAAGATCGCCGCAATCCAAAAGGGCATTCCCGCCTCAAGCGCCCGCAAAGTCGTGGACGTGACCAGCCTATACGTCGCTCCTGGGTTCATTGACATCCACATGCACGTTGGGCACGGTGGCGCCAGCCTGGACTGGTTCGAGTCCGCGGCCGGCTCCCCCACCCCGCCCCTGGGTCTTATTGCCGATACCGCGCTTTCCTCCGGGGTCACAACAATCGTGGACGCCGGCAGCTCCGGAGCCAGAACGTTTCTTCGCCAGAAGCTTGAGGTGATTGATCGCTCGCAAGTGCGTGTCCTGGCCTTCCTCAACATCGTGGCAGCCGGCATGAACAGCGGCAAGGAACAAGAAGTCGCAGAGATGGACCCTCGCCTCTGCGCCGACACGGTGAATAACTACCGCGAGATCATTGTGGGTGTCAAGACCGCCCACTACTGGACCGAAAAGCCCTGGGACGCCGACCACCCACCCTGGGCGGCCGTCGACCGAGCCGTCGAATGCGGCAGACTCGCCAACGTCCCCGTGATGGTGGACTTCTGGCCCCGGCCGCCGGAGAGGTCCTACGCCGACCTCCTCCTGAAAAAGCTGCGCCCGGGAGACATCCACACTCACGTCTTCGCGCAGCAGTTCCCTGTTCTGGATGAAAACGGCAAGGTCAACGAAGCCCTTTATCAAGCTCGCCAGCGAGGCGTCATCTTCGACGTTGGGCACGGCCAGGCCAGTTTCTGGTTCCGCAACGCCGTCCCCGCCGCCCGGCAGGGCTTCCTTCCCGATTCGATTTCAACCGACCTGCACACCGGCAACATCAACGGGGCCGTCGTGAACATGATTACGACGATGTCGAAGTTCCTGGCGATGGGCGCGCCGCTTGAAGAAGTCATCCGACGCGCGACGGTCAACCCCGCCGCCGAGATTCGAAGGCCGGAACTCGGAACGCTCACGGTCGGCAGGGAGGCTGATATCGCCGTGTTCGAGCTGCTCTCGGGCCGGTTCGGGTATACCGACTGCGGCAAGGCCAAAATGACCGGCAGCGTCAAGCTCGAAAACCGGATGACGGTGCGAGCCGGCCACATCGTCTATGACTCGATGGGGCTGAGCATGGTCGAGTGGGAAAAGGCTCCGAAACGGTACTTTACCGTGCCGAGGCTGGCTTCCGACCCGCCAGCCTTCGCTGAGGAGTAATTCGGCGCAGGCCGCTTGTTCAGCGACGTCAATCTCCTATTGTTTCCCTCCCCCCGTCGGGAGAGGGCCAGGTTGAGGGCTCGTCAGGGCACGGACTCATTCTTGTTTGACGCGAAGGGGCACGACGGAACCTGTCCCGACGGTATTTGTCGGGAGTCGTGCCGTATATGGCCGGCCATTCTTCCATCTCCCGCAGGGAGGATTAGCCACGGCACGGCTTGAGTACCGTGACTACTCGTCCTTGAAAGAATGAGGAGACGCGGACCTGAAGGTCCGCGCTGCCCGCCGCATTTCATTGAATCGCCGGCACGGAATGGCAGGTCGAAATTCGACGTGAACTGCGCTATCGTTTTCCTGACGTGATAACGTTTTCGATTTCGAGTTAGGCAGGAGGCGAGAAGGGATGTCCTTCTTCCCTCTTATGACCTTCCGCGTAGGCGTTCGTCTGGTGGCTGTCATGGCGGCTGTCGCAGCCATCACGTTCATCTGTTCCCGATTGGTCGCCGTCAATGCTACGACCGTCGGCTTTGCTTATCTGGTCGCCATCCTGGTTGTTGCCACGGCCTGGGGACTTCTGGAAGCCACAGGTGCCTCTGTCGTCGCGC
>QHZM01000534.1 GCA_003224665.1 Acidobacteriota bacterium | reverse complement strand
CACCTCCGGGACGTCCAAAGGAAGGGGAGCAAAATATGGCAAACCCGAACCCCGGTCACTCGATGTTTGGCTTGAACCAGGGCGAGCCGCCGCAGGCCGCACCCGGCCCGCCGGCTGCCAGCTCAGGGGGAAAGGCGCTGAGCTTGCTGGTGCTTCTGCTTCTGGTCATCTCCGGCATCAACCTTTACCTGGCGATATCCGCACGAATGAAGGCTGATGACGCGCTAGCCAAGCATACCGACGAGCTTAACCTTTTGACGAGGCGCCTTGACTCGTCTGACGAGCGCTACGCGCAGTTGAGCGGGCAGTTCCGCGTGAAGCTGGGACTCTCGCAGCAAGAGATCCAGCGCGCCCGCGCGCTGGCCGCCGGTATTCAGAAACAGCAGCAGGACGCGGTGCTGGAGTTGAACGAGGCCATCGCCAAGAAGGCGAGCACGGACGACGTGAACAAGCTCCAGGCGGACTCGAACGCCAAGATCAGCGGCCTTTCGGGAGACCTCGCGGGAACGAAGAAGGACCTTGAGGCGACCAAGGAAGCCCTGATGGGCACCAAGGGCGAGTTGACCGGGGCAATCGCGCGCACCCACGATGAGCTGGTGGCCCTTGCTCACCGGACCGACCGCGACTACTTCGAATTCAATCTCGCTCGGAAGGGCGCGAAGCAGAAGATCGGGACACTGATGGTCGAGCTCGCGCGGACAAACCCCAAGAAGAACCAGTACTCCATTAACCTCTACTTCGACGACAAGCGGACCGAGCGGAAGGACAAGTCCATCAACGAACCCCTGTACTTTTACATGCAGGGTGCGTCGAGCGCGCTGGAGATGGTTATCAACAAGCTGGGCAAGGATTCCATCACCGGGTACGTCAGCGCGCCCAAGGGATTCATCGCCAACGCGCCCAACGTCATCACATCCCGCCCCGGGACATAACGCTTTTTGGAGAATTAAAAAAGGCGTCCCTTACCCGCGGGACGCTTTCCTTTTTCTGACAGGGATTTGGTTACTGCTTCGTCTGTGCGCCCACCTCGCGGTCGAGCAGGCGGGCCAGCTCGTCGTGGGCGTGAGCATGCGGCAAGGCCCGCACCACTCGGCCCAGAAGTCCACGAGCACGGGCTTGGGGCTCGATTCGATGGCCCCCCAACCGCCTTCTTTAACGTTTAAAATATTTGCCATATTTCGTTCAGTCTCCCCGATTGATTGCCGTCAGATTATTGGATGAACGGCAGGCGGATTCGATTCGCGGTCCGGCGCGCGTCCACCCGGGTATTTTTGGGGTGACATCTCCCGAGGCAAACATTATATTAGCCGCGGCGGCCTCATAGACGACAGGCAAGAAAGCGGTCTTCCAGGCCCGCTGCAACCGAGCCAGATGCTTTGAAGCGCGGGGGAGATTGCCCCCCATCCGCGCAAGCCGGTTGCGCAGTCCAGGGGGGCCTGGAAGGAAGCTGGCTCCTCGCAAGACGCTCAATCTTCACTCGACTATTCGGCCTTGAGGGGATCTTTGCGCTTCGCGGCAGTCAAACGGAATCGCTGATGGCGGGTAGAAGAGCGAAACGGGTCAAGCCGGTCCGCAAAATCATGGCCGGGTTTCTCGGGCCTGGAGTCCACTTCACCGGCGAGCTGGTGGACCTGAGTGCCAGCGGACTTCTGATTCGTTGCTCAAACAACGTTGAAAAGGGGACGTTGGGAAGATTGGGGATCGAGATGGGCCAGGACACCATCCGCATCCTCGCGGAGGTGCAGCGAGTTATTCCGAACGTCGGCGTCGCGTTTACCTTCATCCGCATGAGCCCGCGCGACCGCGAGCTAATCCTGCGCCTGATCATGCGGGTCGAGAAAAAACCCTCAACATAGGTCTCACAGTGGCGGCGCGCCGGTAAACTCAACAGTGTGGCAAGGTAGGCCGCCCTCCCTTAAGATACCAACGTCAAGATGACTCGACGCCCAAGCGGAGCGACTCGTGGCATCCAAGTGGCTTTTGAAGTCCGATCCGGACGAGTATTCGTTCGATGACCTGGTCCGCGACGGCAAGACCGTCTGGGAGGGTGTGAGCAATAACCTGGCGCTGATAAACCTGCGGAACATCCGTCGTGGCGACCTGGCCCTGGTCTATCACACCGGCAAGGAGCGCGCCGTCGTCGGCCTGGCCGAATTCACGAGTGACCCCTACCCTGACCCCAAGAAGAAAGACCCGCGCCTGGTCGTCGTGGAAGTCGAGGCCAAGGAAAAACTGGCCCGGCCGGTGAGCCTCGACGAGATTAAAAAGGACGCGGGCCTCAAGGACTTCGATCTGGTGCGCCTCCCTCGCCTTTCGGTTATGCCCGTCTCTGAGCGCCAGTGGAACGCTATCCAGGCGCTTGCAAGGTAGGGAGCGATGCAGCGGAAAGCCGGAGCAAAAAAAGGATCGGCCGTCTCCGGGTTCGAGCGCCAAATTGACCCTGCAGTTCAGGTGCCGCCTCCCGCTGCGCCTGCCGCAGAACTCGCGGCACTCCAGCAAAAAGTCATTGCTTGCGCGCGTTGCCCCCGGCTGGTCCGGTATTGCCGGAAGGTGGCCAGGGAAAAGCGCCGGATGTACCGCGACTCGGAATACTGGGGCAAGCCCGTGCCGAGTTTCGGCGACCCGGACGCGGAACTCCTGATCCTGGGCTTGGCGCCGGCCGCTCACGGGGCGAACCGCACGGGGAGAATGTTCACGGGCGACCGCTCGGGCGAATTCCTTTACCGTGCGCTCTTTGAGGCGGGGTTTGCTAACCAGCCGACTTCGCGCGACCGGAACGACGGGCTGAAATTGCG
>QHZM01000533.1 GCA_003224665.1 Acidobacteriota bacterium | reverse complement strand
AAATGTAAGTGATGGCACGTTCTTAACTGAATACCGCATGATTGTCAAGGGAAAAAGGCCGAAATTCCCAGGCTGAAATGGGTTGGTCGCCCGGAATGGGGGCTGCCAGGAAACGAAGAGGGGTGTGCCTACCAATAAGTCCGACTGTGTTGAAATCGTTGATGTTCAGAGGTCCCGACTGCTACTCTTCCCACCCCATGCGAACCGTGTTTCTTTCATTTCTGTCCGCTTTGTGTTCCTGTTTCCAAAGCCGCGCCTGTCTGCAAGTGGAGAATCTTGCCCTGCGCCACCAGATCAACGTACTGCGACGGGGTGGTCGGAGGCGGCTCCGTCTAAGCTGTGCTGATCGTCTCTTGTGGGTCTGGCTGTCGCGTTTATGGACGGCTTGGCGCTCCGCCCTGGAGATCGTCAAGCCGGAGACGGTCATCCGTTGGCATCGAAAAGGGTTCCGCCTCTATTGGACCTGGAAAAGCAGACACGCTCGTCCTGGGAGGTCGGACATTCCCCAGGAAGTTCGGGATCTGATCCGTAAGATGAGCGTGGTCCCCTTTGGGGAGCACCCAGAATCCATGGAGAGCTGCTCAAGCTTGGCATCAACCTCTCGCAAGCCACTGTGGCCAAGTATATGGCTCGGCCCAGGAAACCGCCTTCACAGACGTGGCGTACCTTCCTGAACAACCACGTAAGGGATTTAGTGGCGGTCGATTTCTTCACGGTGCCGACCATTAGCTTTCGAGCGCTGTTTGTCTTTGTCGTTCTGGCACATCATCGTCGGCGCCATATCCATTTCAATGTCACGGCCCACCCCGGCGCGGAGTGGACCACGCAGCAGATCGTTCAGGCTTTCCCGTGGGACACGGCTCCGCGCTATCTGATCCGAGATCGGGACACTATCTATGGAGAGGACTTCCGTCAGCGGGTCCAAGCGATGGGTATCCATGAGGTGCTGACAGCACCAAGGTCGCCTTGGCAGAACGCGTATGCCGAAAGACTTGTGGGATCGATACGGCGCGAATGCCTGGACCACGTCATTGTCCTGAACGAGCCTTCGCTGCGACGGATCTTGAGATCCTACTTTGATTATTACCAGCGCTCGCGGACTCATTTGGCGGTGGGCAAAGATGCTCCGGAGTCCAGAGCGGTTCAGCCACCCGAACTCGGGCTGGTGATCGAATTGCCCCAGGTGGGCGGGCTTCACCACCGCTACGAACAACGAGCCGCTTCAAGAATAACTCCCAAACCCAAGCTACGCCTCCATGGGTTGGAGGCGGCAATCTGGCGGCATGACTCCTGGCGGAAGTTCCATGCCCTTTTCAAAAGGCGTTCAACGTCCCTGCGCTGACCCGAAGTGCCCTCAGACTCGAGCGCGCAGTTTTCGTATTGCTGTTGCCAGAGAAGGTTTTTGTCCAGGAACTCAGTTTTCAGTAGGGACAGGTCTCTGCGAAACCAGCGGCTTTAAAGCGATGTTCTGCTGCATTGTTTCCGAGGGATCGAGGTCCTGAGAGGTGCTCACTTCGGCTGATTTGAGCCTTCCCCGGCTTCGACCATTGTTCGGAAACTGTTCTCCAAGTCCGCGTGCTCTTGTTTGGCCAGGGTTTCGGCGACCGCGAATTCCGCCTGCGCCCGATCGTCCTTGCGTCGGCGCTGATAGACTTTCGCCAATAGGTAGTGCGCACGGCGGTGCTTGGGGTCAAGCTTCACCGCCTGCTCCAAATGCCCTTCCGCCACGACTAAGAAGAGCTCGCCAAGCGTCAGAAGGGCCTCTGCGGATCCAGGATGACGCCGAACTTCTTCCTCGAGCGCCACTTGCGCCAGAGCTCCGTTTTTCAGACCGATATAAGTCAGACCAAGCTCCAAATACAGACTCGGAAGGTTCGGGTCGAGCGCCAGGGCTTTCAGAAGTTCGGCAAGCGCCTCTTGGTATCTTCGGTTGATGCGATGCGCGTTGGCGGTCCGCAAATGGAGTAAAGCCGAGTCCGGGTTGCGGTCAAACATCCAGCGTAGGCACTCTTCGGCCCGGTCGAATTCCTTTAACCCGTAATAAGCCAGCGCAAGGTGGTAGAGGGTATCCACGTTCTTGGGGTCAGCTTGAAGAGACTTTTCGAGCTGGTCGGCGCCTTGCCGCAGGCGGTTCAAGTAAAGCAGGGAAACTCCCAGGGCGCGGAAAGCTGCTGGATCGCCGGGTCGATGCGTCAACGATCTCTGGAGCGGCTCAATGGACAGCTCGTACTTTCCCGCCTGCTGGTAGGCTAGCCCCAAGTTGTAACCCACGTCGGGGACGTTGGGAAAGAGCTCATAAACCTTCTCGAAGGCTTCGGCGGCCTCGGCGAACCGCCCTTCGGCAAAAAAGCGGAGGCCCTCGTTGTTCCATTGGTCGGCTTGCTCCGCCCTGAGCGTTTTCTGTTCCGGGCTCAATGTCAATGCCGGTTTCGGAGTCTGATGCGCGGCCAATGACACCGCCGCGAGGAATAAGCTGTAAAATCCCAGGCAGAGCGGAAGAGCCGACCGGATTGAAGACCGGTAATCCATTTTAGGGCGGAGGTGATGTGGCTCCGGTGGAACCCGGACTGGACGTCTCAAGTTTCTCTTTCCGGGCTTTCTGGAGGAGTTCCATACTTTGCGCTGCCTTGCGGAGCGTGGCTTCCTTCTTCTGGTTCTCCATCCGTTGGAAGGTTTCGAGCTCTTTTTGTGCTCGGCCTATCTCTCCTAGGGCCCGGTAAGCGTG
>QHZM01000532.1 GCA_003224665.1 Acidobacteriota bacterium | reverse complement strand
CTTCAACGCCTTCAACAACGTCAACTTCAGCAACCCAAACGGCGCTTGGGGCCGCCTGGGACCGGATGTAGATCCGGTGACGAATCAACTGAAACAGCACGGTAACGCAAGCTTTGGAATAATCAGCGGTACCCAGAACACCTCGCGGGAGATCCAGTTTGCGTTGAAGTATATTTTCTAGACGCGGAGGTGCCGGGCGGGCCGCTGACTCTCAGCGGCCCGCCCGGCGACCGCTCCCTTAATCCCTCCTCCCCAGTGCAAGCCACAATGCTCCCCAAGTACATTTTGTCGGTCGCCTGTCCCAGTAGTGGCATAATCCGGACGTAGGCTTCTTAGAGGTTTGTAGTGTCCGCAAGCAACAAACGGGCGCCGAGTTGTGAGCGCATTACATTAGCGTATTTCCCATGTATCATCTTGGGTCTGGCGACCCTTCTTTCAAAGCCCGGTTTCCCTCAGGCAACTCAATTCACCCTCGATGAGCTACTGAAGCGGGCCCAGGACGCCCAACTCCACAAGGACTTTCAGCGCGCTGCTCAGGAGTATCGGAAAGCCTCCAAGCTGAACCCCTCGGCGGAAATCCATGAAAGGTTGGGGCTCGCTTGTTTCCTCGGAAACTCTTACCCCGAGGCGATCGAAGCTTTCGCGGAGGCCCTGCGGCTCGAGCCCGCGCGCTGGGCCAGCCATTTGTATCTCGGAATCAGCCTTTACAAGATTTACCGGTTTCAAGAGGCGCTGCCTCATATGCAAAGGGCTTCCGAGCTCAATCCTTCACTGAACGACGCCCGGTACTGGCTGGGGCTGACCTGGAGCGCTCTGGGAAAATACGACCTCGCTATCGAAGAGCTTTGGCGATCATGGCAGAAGGATTCGAAGAATGTGGATATCTTGTACGCGCTGACGGAGGCTTATCTAGATTTCTCGACGGTTTTGTCCGAACGACTCGATCCGCACGCGCCAGACCAGGGACGCCGGCAAGCTCTTGAAGACCAGGCGGGCATGAAAAAACTTATCGCCAGTCGAGGTGTAGAGCCCTGGGACCAGTTAGTGCGGGAGTGGCAAGGGACGGAGAGCCGCTACAAAGACGTCCTGAACGTTCCCCGGCCTGACGACGAAGGCGTATACATCCTCAGTCGCATCTACGGAGAGCTCGCCCAACTCATGGCTCAAAGAGTGTGGGAGCTCGAACCCGATTCTTACCGTGCGCACCAGCTCCTTGGAGAAGCTTATGAGGGCAAGCAAGATTACGACAAAGCGTTGTCAGAATACAGGGAGGCCTTGGGTCTTGCGCCTCAGGCCCCTGGATTGCACTATGGGATCGGCCACGCGTACTGGCAGATGAAGCGTTTTGACGACGCCGTCGCTGAGCTGGAAAAGGAGCTCGCGATCAATCCCCATCATCCCTCCGCAAACTACGTGCTCGGACACATCTACCTACACCGGCGCGAAGTCGAAAAGGCTGCCCGCTACCTCCAAATCGCAGTCGGATTCAAACTTCTCGCGGGCGTATACAAAAACATGGGATTACAGGGGAAGGCTCGGAAGGAGTTGGAGATCTTCAACCAGCTCCGCCGTCAGAAACACACCCATGATAAGCCTCCGGAAGAATGAATCGGCTGGCACGCGCGCGGGGGGGTCTGAGCGGAGGATCATTGCACTGGAGCCGCGTTGCGCACGCGTAAGAAGAAAATGGGTCGTGGATAACCATCGCCTCCGTTACTTTCTGATCGTATTATTATGCCTTTTCCTTCCGGGCGTAATGAGAGTTTGGGCGATCGATTCCCCGATCGACCGAGCCAGGGCCTGCCTCGCCAATGGCCAGTTGGAAGAGGCGAAGGAACTCCTCACCGAGGTTATCCAGTCAAACCCTGATAGCTTCGAAGCTCATTGGCTTCTCGGGTCGGTCTACGTCCAGGCCAAGCAGATCACGGAGGCGATTCCCCATTTCGAAAAAGCCGTCAATCTGAAGCCAGACTCGCCCGAGGCATTGAGAGAGCTGGGGGACGCGTACCTCGAAGCGGGCCAGCGCGGGAAAGCGACCAGCACCTTGGCGCGGTCGCTGGCGCTGAAGCCCGACCAACCGACCACGCAATACACGCTGGGGATGGCTTTGGTCGAGGCCGGAGACTACAGCCAGGCGGCCGTACATCTCGCAGCAGCCAGGCAGTACGGGCTGAAACATAGCGGAGTGTTGCTCAACCTGGGCCGTGCTTACCTCAGGCTGAAACGCCTGGATGACGCAGTCGATGTTTTAGAGGAGTTGCTCCGAAGCGATCCTGGGAATTGGCGAATTCAACTCGAAGTCGGAAAGATGTACTTGGAAAACCTTCTCTACGACAGCGCCAAACCGGCTCTCAGCCGGGCCCGGGAGCTGAATCCCGATTCCTACGAGGCCGGATTTTACGAGGCTTTGGTCCACTATTTACTTGGCGAGCAGGCAGAGAGTCTTAAAGTCCTCCTCGAGATGGGAACGAAAGGAGCAAAGACGCCGGAGGTTGAGAACCTTCTAGGTGCCGTCTATGCCAAACTCGGCCAGACGGAAACAGCGATCAAGGTTTTGAAAGCGGCAATGGATGAGGCCCCCGATCGGCCTGACGCCTATTTCAATCTGGGTCTGATCCTCCTGGAGCGCGGGAATCGCCAGGAGGCAGCCGCGCTGCTGGAACGGGCGGGAGCACTCTACCGCAACAATGCCAAGATTTTCTACATCCTGCAAACACAACAGGCATGTCAGGCAGCTCGTCAAAGTCTCG
>QHZM01000531.1 GCA_003224665.1 Acidobacteriota bacterium | reverse complement strand
CCAAATCGAAACAGTTCCCTCAAAGGGATTGCCTTGGCTGAAAGCGTCACCTCGTACCGACCCCGGCCGGACGCGCGGCCCTTTGATCGGCCCGGGCCGAAACGCTCTATGGTCGCATCCGCGACGACCTCGACGCGCGGAGCCAGCGCCAGTTTGACGGGCGCAAGGCGGGCCCCCCGGGTATCGATTCGCACCGCGCAGTCTGATACGGGAAATGCTCCCGAGCTCAGGCCCAAGCGAACGTCTCGTGCCGTCAAAAACCCGCTGGTGCGCCGGCTTGTCCAGGGCCCCTGAATGGTCACCAAGCCATCCACGCGCCCTGAGAGATTGAAGCTGCCCGAATTCGGCCAGAAGCGGCGGCTTAAGGCGAGGACGTCCTCAAGACGAGAACGGCCCAGCGCGAACACAAGGTCGAGTGACGGCGAGCCGGGCAGACCGTCCAAAGAGCCCGTTAACTGCAAGCGCGAGTCGGCGAAAGATAAGTCCATGCTTTCGAGGAGAGCCCGCCCGCGCTGGCGATCGAGCTCACCGCGGAAATAAAGCGTGACGGGCATGGGGTCCGATGGGGGGAGCTGCCCCCAGCGATGGAGCTGCCGGATCTCGGAATGCCCGGCCACACGGAGGACACGAGCCGAACCCGAAAGCCCAATTTCGGCGTCGAGTACGCCGTAAATTTCAGGGTTGTATCCGGTGACGATGGGCACCCAATCATAGAGCAGGGCCCCGCGAGTGGAGAGCGTCGCGTTCAGAGGTCCTTCGAGGCGGCTCCCCGGCGTCCACTCGCCTTCGAGCTCGAGCGCGCCCGGTGAAGGAAGCGGCAGGTCCATTCGAATCGGTTTTCCCTTGAGGCGAAACCTGACGAGGCGGCGTGCAGGCTCAATGACCAGGCGGGCATTCAGATCGGTAATCGCAAAAGGCTTTTTGTTCGGACCCATCTTAAAATTGATTCGCGCCTCGTCGGCCTCGAGGAACAGTTCGCGTCCCGGAGAAGGCTTCGCTAGGGCGGGCGGCGAAGTGATCCCGCTCGCGAGGAGCAGATTCTCATAATTCCATTCTCCCCGGTCGCTCCGCACAATATTGAGACTGGCCTGCTTGAGAGTCAGGCGCGCGAAATCGAGCTGGGAATGCCAGAGGCTCCGCCACTTGAGATCACAATCGATTCGCTCGACGTGGGCGAAGGGCTCAGACCCGAATGCCGGGTCCTCGCGGACCACTGCGTTTTCAATCGAAAAACCCGGATGAGGCAGGAGGCGAAGTGAAATGGCGCCGAAGGTGACCGGACGATGGAGCGCGCGTTCAAGTCCCGCTTCCAGGCGGCGGCGATAGCGTTCCGCGCTGAAAAAATACGGAAGAATCCACCCTGCCGCCAGAACGAGCACCGGGGCGACCAGTAACCGTCGGATGACCTGGCGGGAAGGAAGCTGCATCAGCGCACCAGAGAGAAAGTCCGCCGCCACCGAGTCCTGCTCAGGAAATGGACGACCAGGTCCAGGGTCTGCGCCACGCGGTCCCTCAGCGAGATGCGCAGGTACTCCTCGCGCGGTGTCTCAAATGACCAGTAAATCAGCAGCGGCCGGCCGGAAACCAGTTCCCGCGGCACAAAGCCCCAAAAGCGGCTGTCCCAACTGTGTTCGCGGTTATCGCCCATCATGAAGTAATGGCCCGGCGGAACAACCATCTCGCCGTCTTTGACGTAGCGGGGCAGCTCCTCACTCCACCGCAAAGTCACATTGCGGGAATACTCGCCCGCGGGAAACGGGAAGTCGTCGCCCATGTAATGCCCTTCCGGGTCGGCATGCAGAGTGTAGGGTTCTTTCAGCGGGTTCCCATTCACGAAGACGCCCCGGTTGACGATCCGGATGCGGTCGCCCGGCACGCCCATGACGCGTTTGACAAAATGCTCTCCGGGCTCCTTGGCCTCGTCTCCGGCGCCCGGAAACTTGAACACGACGACGTCGCCGCGACGGATTTCGCGATAAGGGAGGAGGCGCCCGATCAGCCCTTCCTCGAAGGCGAAACAGAATTTGTTGACCAGCAGGTGGTCGCCGATCAGGAGAGTGTTCTCCATGGACCCCGTCGGAATCTTGAACGCCTGGATGACAAACGTGGTGCCAAAAATCGCCAGCACCACAGTGACCACCAGCGATTCGAACGTATCGCGGGCGGACGACTTCTTGTAGGGTTCACCCACGGTTTTCCGGTCTCTTTCCCAGCCGCTCGAGGGCAATTTTCGCGGCTTCCTGCTCAGCCGCCTTCTTGCTTCCACCCTGGCCGCGAGCGAGCGAAAACAGTTCGTCCGCGGAGGCGGTCAGGTCTTCGGGCATGACGAACCGCTCGACGAATTCCCGCGCCGCCTCGAGCCCTCCATCTCGATAAAGCGCGGCCACCAAAGCCTCAAAAGCGTTGCACAGGAGCGCGGCCTTGGACCTTCCGCCGGTCTTTTCTTCTCCGCGCCCCAGCCGCAAAAATTCACCCAGCTTCATCCGGCCCGCCACGGCCGCCAGATGGGAGGCGCCCACGAGGCGCGCGCGTCCGCGGGAGAGCTTGCCTTCTTCGTACTCCGGAAAGGTGTCCGCCAAGCGAACGCTTACAAGAAAATTAATAATCGCGTCCCCCAGGAACTCAAGCTGCTCGTTATCGCGCGTGGGGGACGAAGATTCCTGGGCGTGGGAAGAATGCGTGAGAGCTTCCAACAGGATTCGCCGGTTCCGGAAACGGTAGCCGATCGAGCTTTGAAGCCTTTCCAGTGAGTCTCCTGCCATTCGGGCGCGTCACAGGCCGCGCGACCTCGAGGTCCCGGGGAGCACCCGCGCTGCTTCCGCTCGCCAGGATCCGGTTCCCTCCGAGCCCCCGGATCAAGAGGGTCCAGGCAGTCTTGTACGGTTAGGGCTTCGCGGGCGGCTTCTCTGGGGTTTTCTTCTTTTTCAATTCCTCGATCGCTTTGTCGGCGAGCGCTTTGATCCCGCCGCCCTGATCGAGCTGCGAAGCTTTCGAGAAAGCTTCAATCGCCTCATCCGTCTTGCCTTCCGACCGGAAAGCCTCCGCCATCCGGAAGAAATCGCCGGGGTTGGGTCTGTCCGTCATTGTGACGGCCGCCTGGTACTCCTTCTCGGCTTTGACGAGTTCTTCGGGATCGCTCCCCGTCAAACCCATTGTGGAGCGCTGGAGGTGCACCATCCCCAGGGAGGAATGCGCCCAGCTCGCCAGTTGGGACTTGCTTTTCTGAAACTGCTCGTCGGTCAGGTTCGCCGCCTTGGGGATCTGGTCGATGAGCTTGATCGCGCGGTTGGCGTATTCCTCGGCTTCCGAGAGCTTCTTTTCCTTGTCGAGGTCATTGCCTCTAAGAGACTGTGGCTCGGGAAGCACGGACGCAACGAGGAGCAGGGCCACGGGATTATCATCTTTGAGCTTTATGCTTTTCTCTCCGTATTCGACGACACGTTCGACCTCTCCCTTCTGGCGATAAGCGTCCGCGGCTACAAGATAAGCGAAGGGGAGTCCCTTACTGTCCGGGTACTTCTTTTCGAAATCGTTCACAAGCTGGATTTGCTTGTCCGGGTCGAGCTCGCTTTGAATCTCTTGAAAGGCCTGGGCCTGGGCCTCGGCCTCGGCCTGGCTTGTTCCTCCCTGGCCGTCTTGCTGGCCTCCCTTCCCCTGCTTTCCCTGTTTGGCCGCTCCGTCCTTTTGAGAGGAATTTTGCGACTGCGCAAGCGCGAACGAGCAGCCGGCAACGGCAAGCGCGAGAGCGGCAAAGACGCTAAGAAG
>QHZM01000530.1 GCA_003224665.1 Acidobacteriota bacterium | reverse complement strand
CACGAACCTGATCGGCAACGGCCTGCTGGCCCTGCTGCGCCACCCCGACCAGATGCGGCGGGTCTGGGACGATGCGTCGCTGGTGCCCTCGGCGGTCGAGGAGATCTTGCGCTACGACAGCCCGGTTCAACTGACATCGCGCCTGGCCAAGGTCGATCTGGAGATGCACGGCACCAAGATCAGCCGGGGGCAGTGGGTCTACCTGTTGCTGGCTGCCGCCAACCGCGATCCGGCGCAATTCTCCGACCCCGACCGCTTCGACGTGGGCCGGGCGGAGAACAAGCACATCGCGTTCGGCGCCGGCCCCCATTTCTGCATGGAGGCGCCGCTGGCCCGGCTTGAGGCGCAAGTCTGTAGCGCAAAGTTGGTCTTGAACTCTACGGCATTTCAGCGTCGCGGTAGATTCGTCGCGGTGATATCCTGCGCCCGTGTCGCGGTTGCGACGGCTGGTCCTTTCGGACCGGTATTTCTTCGTGACCTGCAATCTGTTGCGGACGCGGGTGAAGCTTGACGATAAGGATCTTGCGGTTCTGGCCCGTGTCATCGCCGCGCGGCGCGGCCTCGTCGCGCGTCCCGAAGATTGGCTTTGGTAGAGCATTCATGATTACGGCGGAATGCGGACCAAGCAACCTCAAAACCTTTTGGGAATTGACCGCGTGCGCGTGCCGGCGGATGCGGAGGCGAGAGTTTCAGAGCCCGTCGGAACTCACAAGCCGCAAAGTTCCAAACCAACTCTGCGCTCGATTAACGGGGAACGGGAGGCCAAAGGAGCGAGTGACTTTTAGCCGCGATCTCCGTCTTGCCCTGCCAATACTATCCACGCTGCCAACGCCGCCAGCTTCTCATCTTCGCGCCAGGGTCTTACTACTCCGGAACCGAGCGCCGAGACTCGCTGCCGCAGGGCGTCAGCTGAGCATCGAAATTCTGAGGCCGCCTGCTGGTACACATCCTTTTCTGAGAAGGACCGCCTGGCAAGTCCACAGGCCGCTGCCCCGGTCTCCAGGATGTCGCGGAACAATCGCCCCTCGGCCGCGTGTGCCCTGATGTGAGGATTGCCGATCTTGGCTGGGTGCTGGCTGCTGCCACCCACGATGCCCGCGCCGGACAGCTCATACCCGGATGCACGGACTTGCCGTGCCAATTCACCCATGGCCCTCGATGCCGCCGCACGGATTGGCTTCGCCATTTTCTGGACTTTTGCGTCCGCTGACTCCCACGGCAGGTGTATCACCTCGTGATAGGGCTGCCAAATTTCCGTTCTTTTCGGATCACGAAGAAACAGCTCTTCACGCCTGAGGACCGCCGGTGACTCGGCCGGTCCACGAAGCACCACCGCAATCGCCCTGCTTGTCTTGACCCTGAGGCCGAGACTGGCTCGCGGGGTCGTGGGTTGCTTCTTCACGGTTGAACGCGCCCTTCGCCACGCCGATGCAGGTAGGGTTGGCGCGCGCCGCGCTCAACTTGACCGTCTCGGTCCGGTTCAAGCACGGAGTCGGGAGTGGGTCCGTCCTCCGCGCCGTGAAAAGTTTGATCGCTCATGGCCCCGATTATACGTCCACGGCCGAGTGGTCTGATACGCTACAGTTCCTCTCTTGGCGTTGCATGAGCGTCCTTCTTCGGCTAGTCTGGGTGACCCAAAAGAGGAGGTAAAACCATGAGACGACTTACAGGGCTGCTGGTCCTCTCAATGACCTTCGGCGGATTGGCCATTGGGACAGAGTTGCAAAGTCCCGCCCAGGCAGGGTTCGAAAAACTGAAAACTCTCGTCGGAAGTTGGGAAGGCAAGACGACGGACGGGCGCCCCGTCACCGTCTCCTACAAACTCGTCTCAGCCGGCAGCGCCCTCGTGGAAACGATTGGGCCCGGAGTTGAACCCGAAATGGTCACCGTTTACCATCAGGACGGCG
>QHZM01000034.1 GCA_003224665.1 Acidobacteriota bacterium | reverse complement strand
GGCCTCCACTCTCGCTCGCGAGCAAGGGTTCAGGGAGACTCTGGGAAAGGAATTCCCGGACTTGAAGCTCGTAGCCTGGCAGTACGGCATGTCCGACCGCGCGCGATCCCTCGCCGTGACCGAGGACATCCTCACCGCGCACCCGGACCTCGATGGCATCTTCGCGTCAAACGAATCGAGCACGATCGGCGCCGTCCAGGCCTTGAAGGCGCGGGGCCTGGGAGGAAAAGTCAAGATCGTGGGTTTTGACAGCTCGCCCAGCCTCATTGACGACCTTCGCGCCGGAGTTGTGGACTCCGTTGTCCTCCAGGACCCGTTTCAAATTGGTTATCAGGGGCTCAAGACAATCCTCGACCAGCGGGCAGGCCACACGCCGCCCAAGCGCATCGACCTTCCGCCGACGCTGGTCACGCGTGAAAACCTTTCAGAGCCGAAAATCCAACATTTGCTCAACCCGGAGATTGAGCGCTATCTGAAGTAGCCGCGCCCTCATGGTCGAAACGACCCTTTCACTCGCCTAAACCGTGTGCCGGCCGCTGTTGCTCGAGATGCTGAAAATGGAGAAAGCTTACGAGGGCGTCCAGGTCCTGAAAGGAGCGCGGCTGGCGGTCGCACAGGGCGAGATCCACGGGCTCGTGGGCGAAAACGGCGCGGGCAAGTCCACGCTGGTCAAAATCCTTGCGGGAGAAGTCGCGCGGGACGGCGGCGAAATCACCTGGCTGGGCCGGGCGGCCGCGGTCGAGTCGCGAAAAGAGGCGCAGGAACTGGGCGTCAGCATGATCCATCAGGAGCTCAACCTCGCGCCGCACCTCACCGTGGCAGAGAATATTTTTCTTGGCCACGAACCCACTCGCGGCGGGTTGATCGACCGCGCCAGGGAAATTTCCGAAACCGTGGCCCTGCTCTCGAACCTCGGATTTGACCTCGACGCGCGCGCGCCCGTGCGGCGTTTGAGCCTGGCCGAGCGACAGCTCGTCGAGATCGCTCGAGCCGTCGCCCGCGCCACGCGGATCGTCATCATGGACGAACCCTCTTCTTCACTCTCAACGCGCGAGGTGGAGGAACTCTTCGGGGTCGTTCGCCAGCTCAAAGAGCGCGGGACAGCGGTCGTTTTCGTGACGCACCGGCTGGAAGAGCTTTCGGAGGTCGCCGACCGCGTCACCGTCCTGCGCGACGGTGAGACCGTCCACGAGGGCCCAATGCCGCGCCGGGAGTTCGCCGAGCTCATCCGCGCGATGGTCGGGCGAGAGCTCCGGGACTTCTTCCCGCCCCGCGCGTCGAGCGCGGGCGGCGCCGCGCTCGAAGTCCGCGATCTCAGCCGGCGCAAAGACGCCGAATCGCGCGACTTTCAAAACGTCAGCCTTCGAGTGTGCCATGGCGAAATTGTCGGCATCGCAGGCCTTGTGGGCGCGGGCCGCACGGAACTCGCCGAGGCCATCTTCGGCGTCAAGCCGGCCGACCACGGCAAGGTCCTCATGGACGGCAAAGACGTCACGATTCGCTCGCCCGAAGACGCCATCCGGTGTGGCATGGCCCTGCTGACCGAAGACCGAAAACACACCGGCCTCTCCTTGAATTTGAATGTCGCTCAGAACATTACGCTGGCAAATCTCACCGCCGTGGTCCGCAAGCACGTGGTCGACCTTCGGGAAGAAGAGCGCGTGGGCCAAGGCTTCCTGGAGCGGCTGCGCATCCGCGCGCCCTCGACCCGTCAGAAAGTCGGACGGCTGAGCGGCGGCAACCAGCAGAAGGTGGTCCTGGCCAAGTGGCTTTTCCGCCAGGCACGCGTTTTCATCTTCGACGAGCCCACGCGCGGAGTGGATGTGGGCGCCAAGGCCGAAATCTACCGCCTGATGAAACAGCTCGTGGAGTCGGGAGCAGCCATCCTGATGGTCTCTTCCGAGCTGCCCGAAATTCTGGGGATGACCAACCGGGTGTACGTCATGCGCGACGGGCGGCTGGCTAAAGAACTCGTCACGGCCGAGACTACGCCGGAAGAAATCCTGCGCTACGCGACGCTGGGCGAGCCCGAAATAATGCATTAAGAACTGAAAGGCGAGACAAGGGCAATCGCGATGGACGACCGGGCAATCGAGACCCCCGTCAGCCGCGCCGAGCCGAGCCAGGCCGGGAGATCTTCCTTGCGCCAATGGTTCGAACGGCTGTTGCCCTTCGCGAGCCTGCTCGTGCTGTTCATCCTCCTTTCGATTGTCTCGCCGTATTTCCTGACGGTGACGAACCTTTCGAGCGTAGCCCGGCAAAGCGCGGTCATCAACATCCTCGCGCTGGGCATGACGCTGATTATGGTCTCGGGCGGCATTGACCTCTCCGTGGGTTCGGTGATGGCGTTCTCGGGAATCTGCGGCACGATGGTGCTGCAATCCGGAGCCCCGCTGTCTGCCTCCGTGGCGGGCGCAATGCTCGCCGGGGCGGCCTGGGGGCTGCTGAATTCGCTGCTCATCACCGTCCTCCGCGTGAGCCCGTTCATTGCCACGCTGGGCACGATGGGCGCGGCGCGGGGCCTGACGCTGGTGGTCACGAACGGCATGCCGGTGGTCAACCTGCCGGAATCGTTCGGGGGGCTCGGAGACGGTAATATTTTTCGCATCGTGCCGGTGCCGCTGGCCGTGCTGGTGGTACTGGCTTTGCTTACAGGATTCATTTTGCAGTACACTCGATTGGGGCGTTACGCCTACGCCATCGGAAGCAATGTCGAGGCGGCGCGTTATTCCGGAATACCCGTGCGCCGCTACGTGGCGGCCCTCTATGTATTTGGCGGCGCGCTCGCAGGGCTCGGCGGGATGATCGAGTCCTCGCGCCTGATGACCGGCCAGCCGACCGCCGGACAGGGCTACGAACTCTCCGTGATCGCCGCGGTCGTGATCGGCGGAGGAAGTCTTTCGGGCGGCGAGGGCAGCGTAATCGGCACGATGACCGGCGCGTTCTTCGTGGGCCTCATCTCAAACGGCAGCAATCTTCTGGGCGTCTCGCCCTTCTGGCAGCAGGTCTTGATCGGCGCAGTGATCGTAGCCGCCGTGGCCTTCGACGAGTTCCGCAAACGCCGGCGGGCCGTTGCCTGACTTATAACTGACTCGAACAGGTCAACCCCATGGCTGAAGCAACGAACCTCGAAGACGTCGCCATCGTCATCCGGCCGCAAAAAGACAACGTCGCCGTTGTGACGGTGGACCTCCTTGAAAAAGGAGCGAAGCTCAAATACCAGGGAGGGACCTTCACCCTTTCTGGCCGCGCGCTACGCGGCCAGAGCTTTGCGATCGAGAAAATCGCCAAAGGAAAGCCTTACATCACCCTCGGTGATCCCATCGGCCTGGCCTCGCGGCCGGTCAAGCCCGGCGATCCCGTCGACGAAACCAACCTCCAGGACCGCCTGCCCCGGCTTACCGTGCGTTACCGCAACAATCCGCAGCCCTCGCCGGTCGATGGCGAACTGGCATCACTGACCTTCGACGCTTTCGCGCGTCCGGACGGCTCGGTCGGGATGCGGAACTACGTCGGAATCGTTACCTCCGGGATGTGCTCTTCAACCGAGGCGCGCGAAATCGCTTCGCGGGCCATGCGGGAGCTGTATTCGCGCGAAAAATATCCCAACGTGGACGGCGTGGTCCCGATCGTCCACGAGTCCGGGTGCGGCTTGCCGGACGGCCGGGCGGTCGAGCTCCTGAACCAGCTTCTCGCGAATTCCCTGCGGCACCCGAACCTCGGCGCGGCGATCTACATCGACCTGGGCTGCGGTAAGACGTGCGTCGAATGTTCCGTGCCGATTTTCCGGAACGCCATCCCAGACTATACCGAGCGCGTGGTCAACATGACCATCCAGCAGATCGGCGGGAGCAGGAAGACGGTCGAGCGCGGCCTCGAGTTCGTGGAAAAGCTCCTCCCGGTCGCCAACCAGTTTCATCGCGAGCCCGTCCCGATTTCAAAAATGATCGTCGGGACCAAGTGCGGCGGGTCGGACCGATGGTCGGGCGTCACGGCGAACCCCGCCGTCGGCGTGGCCGCCGATCTGTTCGTGAGAGCGGGCGCGGCCGTCCTGCTCCCCGAGATCCCCGAGCTCCAGGGCGCCGCCATGGTTGACCTCGCCCAGCGCGCCCGCACGCGCGCCGTCGGCCGCAAGCTCATGCAGGCCCTCAAGCGCTATCAAGATTACGTGGAGATGTTCGGCGACGACTTTCGCGACAACCCGTCACCCGGCAACATCAAGGGCGGTCTCTACAACATCTACCTGAAATCGAGCGGAGTGAAGGCCAAGGGCGGGACGTCAATCGTCGAAGACCTGGTCGAATACGGTGAATGGCTGGGCGAGCGCAAGGGTCTCTATGTCCTCTATACGCCCGGCTACGACCAGATCTCGACGCCGGCGCTTTTCCTGAGCGGAGCCCAAGTGGCGCTGTTTACGACCGGGCGCGGGACAGGCATCGGCTGCGCGCTGGGGCCGGTCGTGAAGATTGGCTCAAATTCCCTTCTCGCCCGCACCTACGGCGATATTGACATTAACGCCGGAACAATCCTCGACCGGAAAGAATCAATTGAAGAGGTTGGCCGGAAAATTTTTCAAGAGACGATTGACGTCGCTTCCGGGCGGAAGCTGGCCCGCGCCGAAGAGACCGGGTTCCACACTGAGTTCAAAATTTGGGAGTCTCTCTGGCCGGCCCTGTAAGCACTTGAGGCACGCCTGTGCCGGGCTTGCAGGCGGACGCCGCTCTGAGACTCGTCCCAAATCCCCAGCAGGTCTGCCGGGCAAAACCCCGCAACGCATTCCGGGAGCTTCCGCTCCGCACACCAGCAAGCGCGTCAGGCACCGCGCTACGGCTAGTGCCGTTCCAACTTAATTTGCCGAAATGCTTAAGCCGAGGCCTTTCGAGAATGCTCGAAAGCGCTGCTCACGGAAATAGCTCCAAATAGTTGGAACGGCACTAGAACGACGAATACTTCAGCCACGCGTCCACAATATCTTTCCCGCGAAAGACCCAGGTCCGCTCGCCCCGCTGCTCGACGCCTTCAACCTGACGTAACCCGTGCGTGCCTTTTGTCGTGAACTCCACCTTCACCTCGACAGGCCCGGCGATCTTGTAAGGCTTGAGCTCCGGCAGGCGCTGGATCGCGCGCCGAGCTTTCTCCCGGATCAACGCGCACGCGGCGGGGTGAGGCAGCATGTAACCCGCCGTACGGCTGACCCCGGACTTGACCTCTGCGCACTCAGCCTGCGGGACGAGGTCGAGGATTTCCCTGCAAGCAGCGGCGTCACCGGAAAGCATGATGGCCGGTATTCCGAAAGTGCCGGCCAGCATCACGCGCGCGCCAATTTCTCCCGTCGGCATGTTGTTCACGCAGATATTTTGAATCCCCTCCGAACTGTAGGAGTGGCTAACGATGCCTTTCTCCGCGCCGGCCATGGCGTGCTGGCCGATGAACACCAGCGCGCTGTAGGAAGAATCGAGCTCGAGCTTCGGCGAGACGGGCGTCCCGGTGAGCAGCCGAGCCCTGGGATGGATATCGAGCGCGGAAAGAGTGCGGCTCGAGTCGTGACCGTCCCAGATCACGACTTCCGTCGCGCCGCCTTCGAGCAGCCCGTCCACCGCCGCGTTGATTTCCCCCGTCAGAAGCTTCCGCGACTCCTCGAAGCGCGGGCTCTGATAAGGAATGCACTGAAGCTCGGTATCGAAAATCCCCGAGACGCCTTCCATGTCCGTGACCATGTAAACCTTTTTCCCTTGCGCCGATTGGGCGCGAAGGGAAAGGGTCACTCCGAAAAAAACGGTCCCCAACAGCGCGAAAATTCTCACCTGACTCTCGTTCAAGAGGAAGTCCTCCTTATTCCCTTTCCGTCTGGATGCCCAGCTCGCGGAGCTTCTCCTGCAGGCTCTGGCGGTGAATCCCGATCGCGGCGGCCGTGCGAGTAATGTTGCCGCGGTGCTCGCGGAGTTTTCCCTTGATGTAGACGATCTCAAATTGTTTTTTAGCCTCGCGGTAGTCGCCCAAGGCCAGGATGGAACTGACGCCGGTGCCTCCCGGCTCGCCGGCCCGCCTTGCGAGCAAGTCGAGCGGGAAGTCCTCGGCGCGCAGCGAATCATCGCGGCTCAACACGACCGCGCTCTCGAGAACGTTTTTCAATTCGCGGACGTTGCCCTTCCAATCTGACGTCATGAACAGGTCCATCACCTCGCGCGAAATCGAAACAGCAGGGCGGCCGTGCTTGGCGGCCAGCATACGGCAGAAATCACCGGCCAAGAGCGGAATATCTTCCTTGTGTTCGCGCAGGGCCGGCAGCTTCAGCAATACCACGCGGAGGCGGTAATAGAGGTCTTCGCGAAAATTCTGTTTGGCAATTTCTGTCGCCAGGTCTTTGTTCGTCGCGCTGATGATCCGGACGTCCACGTCAATCGCGAGGGTCCCTCCGAGCCTTTCCACCTTTCGCGCCTCGAGGACGCGCAGGAGCTTCGCCTGGGTGGAGGGGGACATGTCGCCCACTTCGTCGAGGAAGAGCGTCCCCGTATGGGCCAGCTCAAACTTTCCGCGTTTCATGGAGGTCGCGCCCGTGAACGCGCCCTTTTCGAAACCGAAGAGCTCGCTTTCGATCAGGTGTTCGGGCAGGGCGGCGCAATTGAGCGCCGCGAAGGGCCGGCCGCCCCGGTTGCTCCTGCGGTGGATTTCCTGCGCGAGCAGTTCTTTGCCCGTGCCGCTCTCGCCTTGGATCAGCACCGTGACATCCCG
>QHZM01000033.1 GCA_003224665.1 Acidobacteriota bacterium | reverse complement strand
GAAGCCACGGCCGTCGATTACCTCAAGACCCTCGCCGTTTCCCGCTGCTACCTCGACAATATCCTCAACGTCCAGGCTTCCTGGCTGACTCCGGGCCACAAAATCTGCCAGATCGCGCTGCGCTTCGGCGGGAACGACGTGGGCAGCATCCTCATCGAAGAAAACGTGGTTAGCGCCGCCGGCTGCACCAATACCTCGACGGAAGAACAACTGCGCCGGCTGATCGCGGACGCGGGCTTTCGCCCGGTCAAGCGCGACACGCTCTACCGGACGTATTTTTTGAATTGACGCGCGAGCGTTCAGATGTAAGCGCGTTCCTCCCTCCTTCGCTTCGGGAATTCCAACCGACCAGCGAGTCCAGTCCCAATGCGTTCTCGGGACGTGGCCGATTTCCTGGCTCTTCGAGCCCGTCTCGCGCCTCGATTAAATTTCTCTAAAGTCCTGGTTCCACACCTCCGAAAATCTTTGTGCGAAGCCGAACTTTGCAGGCCGGCAGCGCACAAAAATGATAATCGGGGAAAGCACCGGGCGGCGCTTGGCCCGGTTACGGTCGGCTCCATTTTTCAAGGCGCCTTTCTGGGTGCACGGGCTATTAACCGCCGTGCTCGCTTCCGGGGGAGCCGCGACGGTCAACCTCAGCGAAACCGAGCGACTCTGGCGAAAACCGGGTGCAAGAGTTATTAAAAGAGCGGCTGAGCTTCCTCCTCCTATAGGAGGGGGAGCACTTCGACCAAGGCGCTCCGCCGGCCTCACGCAAACGCGGCTTCTTGGCGGGTACAGCAAACTGTTCTTAAGCTTTGAAGCCAACATAGGTCAGATAGCCATCCCTGGGATCAAATTTATTGCCCGGGGCAGGGGCACCACGCTGCTTCTGGCCGCGAGCCAGGCTTTCTTGGTCCTAACTCAGCCGGTACGCCAAAGCGGACTGGATTCCAAGTCCGCTGGCGTTGGGCTCCTCACCAAAACTGACCCCGCAGGCATGCGCGGTGCAGCGTTGGTTCCCGTAGAGAGGTCGCGAACACAGAACCGGAACGAATCGTCATTGGTGATTCGTATCGAGTTCGTGGGAGCGAACCCGTCGGCCGAAATTTCGGGGGCCGATGCCCTGCCGGGGAAGGCCCACTATTTTATCGGCAGTGATCCACGGAAATGGCGCACCGACGCGACGACGTTTTCGAGGGTGCACTACCGAGGCCTTTATCCCGGGACTGACCTTATCTTTTACGGAAGCCAGCATCAACTTGAATTTGATTTTGTCGTATCTCCCGGCTCCGACCCCGCGGCCATCAGACTTCGTTTCGACAACGCGGGAGCCGCGGGTAGGACATTGTCATTGCAGGTTGACGGGAGTGGGGATCTCCTGCTGGGCGCAGAGGCCGTCAAAGTCCGGTTTCACAAGCCGAATGCGCACCAACCCCAAGGCGGCTCGTGCCGGGCCGAACTCGGATCGCGCTTTAATTCACACCGTTCAACAACGAGAGGAACTGGGCATTCACCCGATGCCCGGTTCGTGCTCGCTGGGAAGAATGAGGTTGGAATTCAGGTGAAGGATTACGATCCCTCAAGACCACTCGTCATCGACCCTCTCGTGACCTATGCCACCTGTCTCGGCGGCGGGGGCTATGACGCCGCAACCAGCATTGCTGTGGACTCGTCCGGAAACTCGTATGTGACCGGATACACCCGGTCGATTGACTTCCCGGTGACGCCCGGGACCGTCCAGAGCTTTTACGGAGGCGGGCGGGTGTATGGCGATGCCTTCGTGACCAAACTGAATGCAGCAGGCACGGCCGTCGTGTACTCTGCCTACCTCGGCGGAAGCGACGAAGATGTGGGCACGGCAATTGCTGTTGACTCTTCAGGAAATGCCACGCTCGCGGGCTATACCCGGTCGAGTAATTTCCCGGCGACTCCGGGGGCCTTTCGACCGTCTTTTGCCGGGGGGACTTGCGGCCAATCTTCTTCGACGTTTCCGTGCGGCGACGCTTTCGTCGCCAAGCTGAATGCCGCGGGGAACGGCCTGGACTATTCGACCTATCTCGGAGGCAGCCTCGATGATTGGGCGGTCGGCCTTGTGCTGGACGCTTTGGCCAACGCTTATGTAACGGGGACCACCGAATCGAGCGACTTCCCGACGACTCCGGGGGCGCTGGCGACCACTTATGGCGGCGGCAGTTGCGGTCCCGATCCCTGTGTTACGGGATATTTGACCAAGCTCAGTGGAGATGGCTCGACCGTCGTTTACTCCACCTACCTCGGTGGCAGCGGCGACCGTGGCCAGGCGGTTGCAGTGGACGGGTCCGGCAGCGCCTACGTTACCGGCTTTGCCGGGTCGTCGAGTTTCCCTACAACTCCGGGCGCATTTCAAACCCTTCCCGCGCAGAATGGCGACGCCTTTGTAGTGAAGCTCAAGCCGGACGGCTCCGGGCTGGCCTATTCAACCTACCTCGGCGGAGACGGCGACGACGTCGGCACATCGCTGGCGATTGACTCTTCGGGAAACGCTCTGGTCGCAGGGCTGACCGGTTCACAGAATTTTCCGACCACCCCAGGCGCCTTTCAACGGACTTGCGGTAGCTGCGTCAACAATTTTCACGACGCCTTCGTGACGAAGCTCAACGCCACGGGCTCAGCTCTGATTTATTCGACCCTGCTCGGCGGCGGCAGCGAAGACCTGGCCTACGGCGTTGCTGTGGACGCGGCGGGAAACGCCTACCTTACGGGGCGCACTCTTTCAACCGACTTCCCCACTTCAAACGCACTCCAGGGAAAGTGCGGCGGGGGCTGTGCCGCAGGACAGAACGACGCTTTTGTCGCAGCGCTGAACGCGACAGGCTCCGGGCTCCTTTATTCGACTTACTTCGGGGGCAGCGGAAGCGAGACGGGGTATGGCGTAGCTCTGGATACGGCCGGCAATGCCTACGTGGCGGGGGTCACCACCTCAAGCGATCTTCTGACGACCGCCGGGGCTGTCCAAGCGACACCGGGCGGGTCGGCGGACGCTTTCCTCGCCAAAATCGGTGGCACGGACGGCGCTGCGATTTCTCTCATTCCCTCGACCTTGACATTTCCGAGTCAACCGATCGGGACCACCAGCTTGCCGCAAGCCGTAAAAGTAACCAACCTCGGGACCGCGCCGCTGCTGATTGCCGCTGTCTCCACGGTCGGCGACTTCTCGGAAACCCATACGTGCGGGACAAGCGTTGCCGCCGGGGCTGGCTGCGCTATTGACGTCACTTTCACCCCCACGGCCACGGGCGTCAGGTCCGGCACGCTCACGATCTCCGACAACGCCATCGGCAGCCCGCACGCGGTGGGCCTTTCCGGCGGCAGCGCTTCTGCCTTTGCTCTCATGGCGGATAAGACATCCGCGGCGGTCATTAAAGGCGCGGACTCAGCCGGCTTCACGATTTCCACTTCGAGTCCCTATGCCTCGAGCGGCAGCATCAGCTTTGCGTGCGCGGGCAATGCGCCGGCTCGATGCACTTTTAATCCCGCCTCGATCGTTCCGGGAGAGAGTGCTGCGCTGATGGTCAGCAACCTCACCGCAGTAAACGGCAATACCCTGACCTTCAGCGTGACAGGGACGAGCGGATCCGAAAGCGCGTCGCTGACCCTCGAAATCACCCTGGCCGATTTTTCGCTTTCCATTTCTCCGGGAGCATCAACTTTAGTCGCGGGGCAGACGGCAACCGGCTCGCTGGCCCTCACGCCTCTCGGCGGGTTTGACCGGATGGTCTCTCTCGCGTGTAGCGGAGCGCCGCCGGGAGCGAGTTGTTCAGTTTCCCCGCCGTCACTCGCCCTGAACGGAGCGACGGTTTCAACGGCCACGGTGACCCTCCCGACGACCGCGCGGTCAACGACGAGTGGACATCCGACATTTCCGCCGACCCGGTTTCGAGGCCCGCGCTTCTGGTTTGGATTTTTCGTCTTGATGTCGGTCGGGCTGGCGATGAGTCTGCGAGCCCGCGCCGAGGCAGCCCGGACCAAGAGGCCGGTGGCCAGGACGCTCGCGGGGCGGTGCCTCAAAAGAATGTTCGCCTCCGCAAGCACAGCCGTCCTCGCGCTTCTGGCTTTTGCAACGGCTTCCTGCGGGGGCGGGCCCTACATCCCCAGGACATTTCCAGGGCCTTCCGGAACGCCTGCGGGGACTTATTCCGTCAGCGTCACCGGCAATTATTCGGGAGCCTCGAGCGGGACCACGCTCAAGCTCACCCATACCGCCGCACTGACTCTCACGGTGAATTGAAAGGTGAATCCCACGCCGCCGGCCCGCGTTTACTTTTCATTCCTCTTATGGTAACAATCCGCGCTCAACGCTACGCGCCCCATCAGGCCATGACGGAACTCCGCTGGAATCCCACTCTTCGCGAATGGGTCTCAACCGCATCGCACCGGCAGCACCGTCCCCTGATGCCCACCGACTATTGTCCTTTCTGCCCGGGCTCAGGCCGCGTCCCCGACGATTATGACGTTTATATTTATCCGAATGACTTTCCGGCTTTTTCCGTCCCCCCGCCCGAGCCGGCGGTCGAAGGCGACGACTTCTACCGTGTGGCGCGTTCTCTCGGGAAGTGCGACGTGGTCCTGTATCACCCGGACCACAACACTTCCTTGCCGCAACTTTCACTCGACCACTTGACGCGGCTGGTGCGCCTCTGGCGGAAAAGGTTTTCGGAACTCAAGGCCCTCCGCCGCATCCACTACGTTTTGATTTTCGAAAACAAAGGAGCCGTGATTGGCGTCACGATGCCGCATCCCCACGGCCAGATCTACGCCCTGCCGTTCGTTCCCCCGCGGCTGGAAAGAGAGCTGGCCGCCGCGCGCGCTTACGCCCGGTCGCGGAGGCGGTGCCTGTTCTGCGAAATAATGAAGAAGGAGCGGCGCGACGGGCGTCGCGTGATTGCCGAGAACTCTTCCTTTACGGCGTTCATTCCTTTCTACGCCTGCTGGCCCTATGAGGTCCATATTTTTTCCCGGCGGCACCTCGGCTCGCTCGATCAATTCCGACCGCGTGAAGAAGAGGCGCTTGGGGAAATTCTGAAATGGGTGACGCTCAAATACGATAACCTTTTTCATTTTTCATTCCCTTACATGATGCTGCTGCACCAGGCGCCGGCCCGAGGGAAGTTCCCGTACTTTCACTTCCACATCGAGTTTTATCCCCCGCACCGCAGCAAGGACAAATTGAAGTACCTCGCAAGCATCGAGACGGGTGCGGGGACTTTTTTAAACGACTCCCTCGCGGAAGATAAAGCCAAGGAACTCCAGGCCGCGCCCCCGCGCCGACGGGAGGAAGTGCCGAAGTAGCCCGAGCAGGCCCGCGGCCGCTCTCGCCGGAGAGGCGTCGTCGGGGGGCCAAAACGGCTCCCGGCGGCCGACCGAGAAACCTGCTTCGCCCCGACGGAGCCGGTCGAACTGCTGTGATAGAAGAATCTTTCCGAAAAATATTCAGCGGATCTCCGGAAGTTGTGGCCCGGGCGCCGGGCCGCGTAAACCTGATCGGTGAGCACACCGATTACAACGACGGTTTTGTGCTTCCCGCGGCCATTGACCGCTACATCTGGTTTGCGGGGCGGCGGACACAGGACCGCAGGGTTCGGGCCCACTCCACCGACTTCCAGGACTCGGTGGAGTTCAACCTCGACTCGGTCGAGCAGGACCCCAAGCGCCCCTGGAGCAATTACCTTCGCGGAGTTGCGAAATTCCTTGGGGAGATGGGTCACCGTCTTTCAGGCGCGGACCTCGTATTCGGCGGAGACGTGCCGCGCGAGGCGGGGCTCAGTTCCTCGGCGGCCGTCGAAGTGGGCGCGGCCGTCTTCTGGCAAAAGCTGCTCGATCTCGAAATCGAGCCCATTTCGCTCGTCAAGCTCGCCCGCAGGGCTGAAAACGAATTTGTAGGCGTGCCGTGCGGCATCATGGACCAGTTCATTTCGGCGCTCGGCCGCGAGGACCACGCCCTGTTCCTCGATTGCCGCGAGCTCAAGTATCGCCACGTCCCCCTCCGGGGAGACGTGAAAATTGTCGTCTGTAATTCCGGCGTCAGACGGGCGCTCGCACAGTCGGAATACCAAGTGAGGCTGAAGCAGTGCCGCGAGGCTGTGCAACGGCTTCAAGCGGCCGGGCTCGAGGTCGAGTCCTTGCGGGACGTGAAACTGGCGGACCTGATATCGAAGGGCAAGGCCCTCGATGATACGCTGCTCAGGCGCGCCAGCCACGTGGTAACGGAGAACCGCCGCGTCCGCGAGGCGGTCAAAGCCCTGGAGGAAGGGGACCTCCAGTATTTCGGAAAATTGATGAATGCCTCGCACGAGAGCCTGCGGGACGATTACGAAGTCAGCTCGAAGGAACTCGATCTGCTCGTCGAACTCGCCCGGAAACAGCCCGGCGTTACGTTTGCCGGGCCTCGAGCGGCGCCCTGGCCAGGCCCTCATAGACCCGTTGCCACGCGGGTCAGTCTCGCGGCCTCTCTTCAGTCTCTCCCCACACTTTAGTCGAGCCAAATGCGCTGCCGCTCCTAATGCGGAGGAAACTTGAGGAAGTACCCCAGCGCGCCTGCAAGGACGAGGGCCGCCAACAACAAAAGCAGCGCGCGAACTAACGGCGAGATCTCCCCTTCCACCAGCGGGCAGGACGACTGAAGTGCTTTTCGCCGGACAAGGTACCAAGGGAAAGTCACGATCCAGACCAGCAACACCCCGAGCGCCCAGCGCAAGGGTCTGGGCACACCCAGGGCTCGAGCATCAAAGAAGACCCAGCTCGCGGTCACAACCTCCATGGCGCCGAGCGCCAGTTCGACTCTCCCGAAGCCCCAGCGCTGCTGGAGGGTGTACGCAGTCACGAACCTCGCTGCCAGGCAGATAAAAAATAACAACCAGGGAAAAGGGGTGCGTGGCGCGGCGGAGAGAATAGCCCGTGGCTCAAGCGAAGGGACGGGGCCGCGCGATCTTCTGATTTCACGGGGGTCAATCGGGTGCTTGCAGGCGACGCAGACACGGACGCTTGGTGCGAGCATTTGTCCGCAGGCGGGGCACGGAAACGGCTCCTCGGGGGATTCAGGGCCGGAAGCAGTGGCCAGTCCCGGCTCGCCTTTGACCGGGCCAGCAGGATTTGTCGGATCAACCATGGAGGGATTCAGGCGCCCGATTCATCAGCGCTTCACCGGCCCGGACCTTCAGCTTTCTCGTTCCAACCTTCGTGGTCCTTCCAGTCCAGCACCTGCCAGTGGACTTCCTCGCGCCGGAGCTGATCGAACGTCCGCAACTTTCCTTCGGCCCGGTTGCCGTCCTGCGATTGGTAGAACCACTGGGCTTCCTGCGCCAGAGCCATGGCTTCGCCGGAGACGCTCATGACTTGTTTCTGGTATTGGTAAGGCGCGTGGGCTTGAGGTCCCGGGCCGTAGACTTGGTCCACCAGCAGCGTCACATTCGGAGGGAGGCCGCCTTCTCTGGCCAGTCCCTCGAGCGCCTTCACCACAAACCAGTTGTTCGTCCGGTGGTCAACGTGCCTTTCGTCGGGATGGCCGGTATAAATCACTTCCGGCTGGAACTTCCTGATGAATTCCTTCGCCAATCCCACCGCGGATTCCCGCGCATAAGGAATGTTCGGGCGGGCAAGGCCCTCGTAAGGCGCATGGTCGCTCGCGAGCAGCACGGATAGATAAGGGCTCGACGGTTTGATGTGGTTGTACCAGATTTCGGCCGAGCCGCCGTCGGGAAGGCCGAGGAAGTAAATGTCTTCCCGCGACACGCCCAGGTGACCCAGGGAGGCCCGGGTCTCCTGCATCCGGATGGCTCCAAAGTTCAGCGCCTCGGCCGGTCCGCAGGAGTGCTGGTAATAGCGGTCGCACGAGCCTGCGTCTCCGCTCGTAAAATACACGAAGTGGATGGGGATATGGTTTTCGACCGCCGCGCGGATAATGCCCGCGTGAGCGCCTTCGTCGTCTTCGTGAGCGCAGAAGACCAGAATTGACCTGGGCAATGGGTTTGCGCCCAGCTCGAGGTTGTTTACCGCCAGAACTTCTCCCGACGCATCTTCAACGCGGACTTCCGCGCGATAAATCCCCGCGGGCGCAGGAGGGAATCGAAGCCGCACCGCCTCTTTCAGCGGCGAGCCGCGGGCTTCGAGGTCGAGTCCCTGGGCGACCAGGTTGCTTGAGACCTCCGAGCCGTCCGGCGCGAGCAACCGGGTCCGAATTGAAACGCCGTGCCACGGCTTGAGTCCTGAATTTGAGACTGAGAAATTAATCTCGCCCTCGCCTCCCGAAGGAAACATCGTGTGCGAGTGATCGAACTGGATGGCGGGCGAATCGAGCTCGAGAGGATAAAAGTGCCGGTAGCTTGTAACGCTCACGTCGTCGAGCGAAGGATAAAGGTACTGCGGGGGATAGGGCCTGGGACCATCGGCACCCGGAGGATGGATAAAGACTGTCCTGCTGAAGGCAATATCGTAAACGGACTTTCGATCACGGCCCCAGACCACTACGGCGTATTGGTGGACCGAGAGTTTTTCGACAGAGGCCGCCACGGCAGCTTTTCCGGACCGTAGCTCCTTGCGCCCGCCGGCGATAAGAGAAAGTGACTCGGCAAGGGGGACGACGTCAACGCCGGCCCGTTCAGAGGACTGGGCAATCCAAGGCCAGTAGCGGTCGGAAAATTCCACCCGCAGCCCGGCCAATGCGTGTCCGGTGAGGTTTCTGAC
>QHZM01000032.1:9030-15766 GCA_003224665.1 Acidobacteriota bacterium | reverse complement strand
ACAAATTCTGGGAGGCCAGCCGCTGCCCGCCGACTCGAAGCAAAGCGGCCGCTTGCAACTTGCGGATTGGATCGCTGACCCGAAGAATCCACTCGCCGCCCGCGTGATGGTCAACCGCATCTGGCAGAATCATTTCGGCAAGGGTCTGGTCGCGACGCCCAGCGACTTCGGGAAACGCGGCAAGCCGCCGACTCATCCTGAGCTGCTCGACTACCTGGCGACACACTTCATTCAGAGCGGATGGTCGGTCAAGGCGGTGCACCGCGTGATCATGCTCTCAGCGACGTACCAGCTCTCGAGCGACGGCCCCGAGGAAAACGCGAAGATCGACCTGGCAAACGACCTGCGCTGGAAATTCAACCGGCAGCGGCTGGACGCAGAGTCCATTCGCGATGCGGTGCTCGTGGTGAGCGGCGACCTGGATCCGGCAGAGGCCTGCGCGCATCCCTTCCCGCACCCGGCGACCTGGGATTGGACGCAGCACAGGCCGTTCGAGGCCCTCTACGACGCCAACAATCGAAGTGTTTATCTGATGGTGCAGCGCAGTCAGCGGCATCCGTATCTCTCGAACTTCGACGGCGCGGACCCGAACGTGAGCACGGCGCTGCGGGCTGCCAGCACCACGCCCCTCCAGGCGCTTTACATGATGAACAGCGAATTCATTCACGAGCGCTCGATGCACTTCGCGGATCGGGTTATTGCCGCCGCCCCCGACGACCGCCGGAGGCTGACGTTGGCCTTCGAGTTGGCGTTTGCGCGGCCGCCGACGCGCGAGGAGGACCTGCGGGCGCGCGAGTACTTGCGACATAGTCGGCAGAAGCTCGAAGCGGCGGGCGTGACCACCGGCCAGTTGACCCGGGCGGCCTGGGCCAGCTTCTTTCGCGCCATGCTGGCGAGCAACGAGTTCATTTATATTGATTGATGAGGAACACTGATGGCTGACCATTCGGATTGCGGGTGCACGCGACGCCGGGTGCTGCGTTCCCTTGTGGGGTCGTCGCTAATTCTTCCTGCGATCCTGTCGGACCTCCTGGCGGCAGACGGCTCAGCGGTAGTATCGACGGAAACGAATCCGCTCGCGCCCAGGGCTCCGCACTTTCCTCCCCGGGCCAAGCGGGTGATCTTCCTGCACATGAGCGGCGGAGTCTCGCACGTCGATACGTTCGACCCCAAGCCCAAACTTTTTGCGGATCACGGCAAGAGCGTCTTGAAAGACAAATACCTGACGCGGCCTCAGTGGAGCTTCAAGCGCTACGGACAATCGGGCATCGAGGTCAGCGACCTGCTTCCGAATATCGGCCAGTGCGTGGACAACCTGTGCGTGATCCGGAGCATGAAGAACGACCACGGGGATCATTACGAGGCCACACTCGGCATCCACACCGGCTCGGTGACTTTTACGAGGCCGAGCATCGGCTCGTGGGTGAGCTATGGGCTCGGAACGATCAACCAGAACTTGCCCTCCTTCATCGTGATCGCGCCGCAAACGCCTTATTCGGGGAGCCAGGTATGGGGATCGGACTTTCTCCCGGCCATCCACCAGGGGACGCGCATCGTGCCCGGCCCGGAGCCGATTCCCGACCTGAAACCTCGGGCGCCCTCGCCGGAGATCCAGGAGATGGAACTGGGCCTGCTCGATTTCTTCAACCGGCGACACTTGCGCGAGCGCGAGTCGGACGCCGCGCTGGCGACGCGGATCAAGTCCTTCGAGACCGCCTACAGCATGCAGAAGGAAGCGCCGGAAGCGTTCGACCTCGCGAAAGAGTCCGACGCCACGCTGGAACTTTACGGGCTCGAGCGCGGAAGCACCGGCGGCTTCGCCTGGCAGTGTCTGGTGGCGCGGCGGCTCGCCGAGCGCGGCGTGCGCTTTGTCGAGCTCATCGATTCGGGCGCTTCGGGCAACTGGGACGCGCACGGCGACATGCAAACGTGCGCGCCGCTGGCAAAGAATATCGACCGGCCGATCGCGGGTCTGCTCAAGGATTTGAAAGGGAGAGGACTGCTCAGTGATACGCTCGTGGTCTGGACCACGGAATTCGGCAGGACCCCGTTCTGCGCTTCACCTGACGCCAAGGGCCGCGAGCACCACGCGCAGGCTTACAGCTCATGGCTGGCGGGTGGAGGCGTCAAGGGCGGGATCACCTATGGGCAGACGGACGACTACGGGATCGAGGTGGCCTCGGACCAGATGCACATCCACGATTTTCATGCCACGATACTTTTCCTGCTCGGCATCGACCACACGCGACTGACTTTCCGTCATGCGGGCCGCGATTTCAGGCTGACGGATGTCGCCGGGCGCGTGATCAAGGAAGTGCTGGGTTAACCTCGCGTCTCCAAAGATTGTTCATTAATTTGTCAGGGCATGACTTCAGCCATGCCGAGAACCCGTTATCTCACACACTCCCCTAGGGGCGGGCTGGACGGCTGACGCCAACGACCTTTTTTGAATCAGAGCTGGGGGTTTGGCGGTTTTACCGGAAACGCTGGCGGAACGCCCTTCCTCCTAATCCTGCGGCGGAAAACTTTGTCGCCGGTGCTGGCGAAGAGCCACTCGAGGTCAGGACCGGCGAGCACAATGCTGGACAGCGGTCCGGGAGCAGGGCTGTTGATAATGGCGACGACGCGGCCCGGTTGGTCACACACCTGAATGCCGAGTTCTGTAGCGACGTAGAGGAATCCCTGGCTATCGACCGTCATCCCGCCCGCACGCGTCGCGGAGGATTCGTCAGTCCTTTCCAGCCGATAGAACGCCTGGCCATTTTCGAGTGAGCCGTCGGCCTCAATCTGGAAAGACCACACCCACTTCCCGGCGGTATCGGTCACCGCGAGCAGCGACTGGTCCGGCGAGAGCTGTACTCCGCCCGGCAGAATCGCGCCCTCGTAAACCACTCGTTTGCCGCCCGCGTGGTCCATGTCATACACCCGCCTGGCGCTGGGATCTGTGAGGTAGATGTCTCCGCGCGGGGTGATGGCGAGGCTGTTACACTCGACGCTGTCAGCGATGGTGCTTTCCGTTCCATCCGGTGCGTAGGCAACAATCCGCCTGCGGCCGCTCTGGCAAGCAAAGAGACGGCCGTCCGGCCCGAACGTCAGGCTGGTCGTGCGTCCCGTGTTCTCTTTGAAGGGTGTGACTCTGCCGTCCGCGCCGATCTTATTGATCCGATCGTTCGGACCGTCACTGAAGAAGACATTCCCGTCTCGATCGCCCGCCAGGCCCGCAGCGGACTTGTATCCCTGGCCGACAAGGTCCCAGTCCCGATCGGAGTCGAGAATCAGGGTGGTAAACTGACGGTCCCCGCTGGTTTTAGGTTTGGTGATGGGCTTTGGATAGTCGCGCCAAAGCCAGCGAAGCGCGTCCGGCAGAATGGCGCCGCCGTGCTTCATGTTGTGCCCCTCGGTGCCGACTACGAATTTGACGTCATAACCGGCATACTCGAGCGCTGAAGCCATTGCCTGATTGGCCAGGTACCAGTTCCCAGCGTAGAGGTTCAGGTCTTTCGTGCCGTCCTGCAATAAAACTCGCAGCGGCTTGGGCTCCGTCTTCCGGATCAACGCCGGGTAGACGTCACCGCCCCGAAGGTCCGTAAAGCTGCCGATGAAACTGAGCACGCGGCGAAATGAATCGGGCCGGTTCCAGGCGACGGTGAACGCGCAAATTCCTCCGGAGCTTGCCCCCGCGATGGCGCGGTCATTCGGGTCGTTCGACAAATTGTAATGCTGGGCGACTTCAGGAATGATCTCTTCAAGAAGAAAACGGGCATAGCGGTCGCCCAGGCTGTCGTATTCGAAGCTGCGGTCAAATCGAGCCTGCTGACTGTCAGAGAGCGAAGGCAGGACGCCCGGGTTGATGAAAATTCCGACGGTGACCGGCATCTCCCGCTTGTCAATAAGATTGTCGAGCACGATCGGCACGCGCGAGTCCCCGTCCTCTTTGATATAGCCCGCTCCGTCCTGAAAGACCATAACGCAAGCCGGGCGTTCTGGTTTGTACTGGGCGGGGAGGTACACCCAGAAGTCGCGGACGGTTCCCGAAAAAATCTTGCTCGTCCACGTGTAATGAGTCACCGTGCCCCTCGGCACGTTGGCTTGACGCTGGGAGCCAGGACCAAGCGCGTACTCTTGAGCGATGCCCGCCGCAACGGGCTGGGTCGCAGCCAGAAGCAGTGCAAGACCAAGTGTTTTCACCGAATCGCACCTCCAATAGGTGATGATAAAGTATCAGAATATCTGCTGCGCCCGTAGCACTCCTCTCGGTCCTCTCCATTGCGCGACCTTAATTCGGGCGTTAGAATGAGACGCGAAACTGTGCTCTTCGGCTGCCGGCCCATCGTGTCTGTTGCGCCACAACCCGCCCGGCCTTTTGTCTTCCTCCCCGCTTCCATCGTCCTGCTTGCCGCTGTATTTCTTCTGTTTGCCGCCAACGTCAAACAAGGCCCCGGGAGTCAAAGACCGGTTTTAGAGCAGCGGGCGACCGTCGAAGGGCTCGGGGAAACGACTTCGGGTTTGACCGACAGGCTGGGTGGCGGCTTACCTGACGCGGCCCGCCTTGACCGGCCCGAGGACCGCGAAGCGTTTGTTCGCTGGTTGACGTACCTCGCGGAGTCGCAGTTCTATCGTCCGTCACGGGAAGCGGCCGTTGAGATTCGTGACTGTTCGAGTTTGGTCCGCTTTGCGTATCGGAACGCCTTGGTGGCGCATTCGGCGGCCTGGCGCGAGTCCATGGGGATGGCCGGTCAGCTCGAGTTGGGCGACGTTCAGAAATTCAAATATCCAAACTGGATTCTTGGCAGCGGTCTGTTTCGCACACGGCCCGGCCCATTTGCGCCCCGGGATCTCACCGACGGCACCTTCACCCAGTTCGCGGACGCAGCGGCGCTCCTTCATTACAACACATTCATTGTCTCGCGCGACATCCGGTCTGCGCGGGCGGGCGACATTCTCTTTTACCACCAGCCAGGGCAGGCCGAGCCCTATCACTCAGTGCTCTTTGTCGGACGTTCGTACTTTCAGCCTCAACATGCGGATTGGGTTGTTTACCACACGGGAGACATGAATGGCCGGTGGGGCCAGATCCGCGAAGTCGAAGCCGCCTTGCTCATGCGACATCCCGACCCTCGGTGGCGGCCGCTCGCGGCGAATCCGAGATTCCTCGGGGTATATCGCTTCGAACTCCTGCGATGATACGGGGAGAGGATATGTCTCAGTTGCTCCTCCGCTGCTCTCTGTTGTTGATGCTGATGCTGGCCGGCGCCTACCCGGCCTTCGGGCAGGAAGGTGGGTCCACAGAGCGTTTCTTCGCGGTTTCCTCCCATCAGACCTATTCTCCGTCGCAACAGCCAAAAGTTTCGATCGAATTCCGTCAGGTCGATCACCTCGACTTCCGTGTCTACCGCGTGAACGATCCCATCCTGTTTTTCTCCAAGCTCCGCGATGCGCATTCTTTCGGCAGTGAGAAGCAGGAGTTGGCTCGCGAAAAGACGTGGCTCGAGAGATTTCACGATTGGAAACGGGACTGGCGCCTTGCCATTCGTGATTTCTTCCGCGGGCAACTCCGTTATGAGACCCGCTACCGGCGCCACGAAGCGGGGGTTCGCACACGCGAAAAGCAGCGGCGCATCCCGCTGGATGTTGCGGCCTACGCGCAAGTACCGCTGCTCAATCGCGAGCAGCTCGTTCTTGGATGGCGCGAACTCCTGCCCAGGACGCGCGACTCCGAACACGAGGGCATTCCCATTGACCTGCATCAGAAGGGGCTTTTCCTGGTCGAGGTGGCGAACCGCGAGTTGCGCGCTTACACGCTCCTGATGATCACCGACCTTTGCATGGTGTCGAAGAACGCGCCCGGTCAGATCCTCCTGTTTGTCGCTGACCGCGCTTCAGGCGCCCCGATGGCGGGAGCCACCGCGGTGGTCTTCGACAACCACCAGGAGACTGCGCGCGGCACCACGGACGCTTCCGGCGTTTACCCGGTGACGTTCGCCCAGACGAAACTCCAGGACGCCATCATGGTGGCGCAGTCCGGTGACGATGTAGCCGCAACAAGCCTTGAATCGTTCTGGTTTTCAGATTCATCCGCAACCCACGTCATCGGATACATCTACACGGACCGCCCCGCTTACCGTCCCACCCACGAGGTTCAATTCAGGGGCATCCTGCGCGCCCGGCACGCCGGCGAATTGAGCCTCGCCGTCGCGCAACCCGTGACGGTGCAGATCACGGACCCGACGCAGAAGACGCTTTTTCAGCAGAAGCTGTCGCTTTCTCCTTTCGGATCGTTTCACGGCTCACTCACGCTCAGTGGGCTCGCGGCGCTGGGCGTCTATCAGATCGTCGCGCACGTCGGGACTCAGTCCGTTTACGGATCGTTCGAAGTCGAGGAATACAAAAAGCCTGAGTTCGAAGTCACCGTCTCCACCGACAAGCCGCGTTATCTTCAGGGTGAAACCGTCCAGGCAACGATCGAGGGCCGGTATTACTTCGGGGCCCCGGTGGCGAATGGCAAGGTGAAGTACTCCGTCTACAGGTCAGGCTACATGTTTCCCTACTGGCGAATCCTCTGGGGCGAAGAGGAATACGAGGGCGACGAAGGAGGCGGTTTCGAGGACGGTTACTACGGCGAGGAGATCAGCCAGGGGACGGGGCAACTCGACGCCGAGGGACGCCTGATCGTCGGGTTGGCGACCGGAGTCGATGATTCCGGGAGGCGCGACTACAAGTACAGGGTCGAAGCCCA
>QHZM01000032.1:0-9015 GCA_003224665.1 Acidobacteriota bacterium | reverse complement strand
TTCAGCTCGGCTTTTACACCTATGAAGAAGGCCACAGGGCTTGGCAGCCTTGGCGTCCGGTCTCAAACCGCAAGCAACTGGCGCAGGCTTCCGTCACGACGGATTCAAGTGGCGTCGCGCATTATCAGTACACCGTCCCGGGGATTTCCGCCGTCACGGTGGAAGGAATCGCCATCGGCTCGAACGGCCGCCAGGCACGCTTTGATACAAGCCTTTGGGTGGCGGGAGCGGCATACGCTCAGGCGGCCAGGTATCAGCGGCCCGAAATCTATCTCGACAAGCACTCTTACAAGCCGGGCGATACCGCGCACGTTCTCATCGTCACCCACCAACCGGGAGCCCAGGTGCTGGTCACGACCGAGGGCCAGCAGGTCTACACGTGGTCGGTGCACCGGAGCGAAGGAAGTTCCGTAGCGGTCGATGTCCGGATTGAAGAGCGGTACGAGCCGAATTTCTTCGTGGGCGTCGCCTTCGTCAAAGACGAACAGCTCTACGAAGCCAACAAGAACGTCCTCGTGCCTGCGACGGAAAAGGTGTTGAAGGTCACGATTGAAACCGACAAGCCGCAATACAAACCTACCGAGAAGGTCACTTATACCCTCACCACCGAAGACCAGGAAGGAAAGCCGGTGAGCGCGGAGGTGAGTCTCGGCGTGGTTGATGAAGCCATCTATGCGATCCGTCCTGACGCGACCCAGGCGCCTGAAAAAGTCTTCTACGCTCGCACCTGGGACCAGGTGCAGACGCAGTTCTCGACCATCTACTGGTTTACCGGCTATTCCGGCAAGCAACGCATGCAGCTCGCCTGGATGCGGTCTCCCACTCAGCTTGCGGATTTCAAGAACCCTGCGCAGCTCGTCCAGCCGCAGGTGCGCAAATACTTTCCGGATACGATCTACTGGGCTCCCACGGTCGTCACCGACGCGTCGGGGAAGGCGCGAGCCACGTTCTCGTTCCCGGACTCCCTGACCACCTGGCGCGCCACCGTCCGCGCCGTGACCAGGAATACGCTGGTGGGCCAGGTCACACAAAAAGTCATCACCCGCAAGAATCTCATCTTGAGGCTTGAGATCCCCCGCTTCCTGACTGAGGGAGATACTGTAACGGTGAAGGGAATCGTCCACAACTATCTCGAACAGGACAAGACGGCTCATGTCTCCCTGGCCGCGAAGGGCGTCGGTGTCGCGAGCGCCTCGGAGACGGCGGTGACCGTCCCGAAGAACGGCGAAGCGGTCGTCACGTGGGATGTGCGCGCCTCGAGCATCGGACAAGCCGACTTCCTGAGCAAAGCTTTGACCGACGAGGAGTCTGACGCGCTCGAGCTTTCGATTCCGGTGCGGCCGTGGGGGCTGCAGCTCAATTCAGCACTCTCCGGTTCGCTACGCGACGACAAGGCCGCAACCACCCAGACCATCACGCTGCCCACGGACATCAATCCGGCCGCTTCTTCGCTGCGGATTGACCTCGCGCCCTCGGTGGCCGGCACGCTGATGGCGGCCCTCGATTTCCTTTCGAGTTATCCTTATGGCTGCGTCGAGCAGACGATGTCGAGTTTCCTTCCCAACATCCTGGTCGGGCGGGCCGTGAAGGAGCTGGGTCTTTCCGCGCCGCCTCCCTCCGTCGAGCTTGAAAAGAAAATCGCCGCAGGCCTGGAGCGGCTGTACCAATTCCAGCACGATGACGGCGGCTGGGGCTGGTGGGAAACCGATCAGACGCATCCTTTCATGACGGCCTATGTGGTCGCGGGTCTCGCCCAGGCCAAGGCTGCCGGCTATCCCGTCGACGAGGACCGCCTCGAGCGGGGGCGCGAATCGCTCGTGCGGCAGATTAGCGAGAACCCTCGCGCGCTTGCAGACATCCGAGCCTACCTGCTCTACGCGCTCGAAATGAGCGTGAAGCCCGGAATGAATCTTTCAGAGGCGCTGGAGCGGACGCGCAGCGGACTCCCGGCGACCCCGCGGAGAAGGATGCCGACACGGCAGAACGAGGACGATGATCCGGACCCGGCTCGCCTCGATCCCCACCTCGTCGACAGTCTGGTGGATTCGCGCGACAGGCTCTCGCCCTACGGTCATGCCTTGATGGCGCTCGCGCTCGACCGGATGAAAGACCCGCGCGCCCAGGAGTTTGTGAAGGCGCTCGAGCAATCCGTGAAGGTGGAAGGGCCTTATGCTTCCTGGGTGTCACAGCGGCAGGAGATGCTGGACTTTTCCTCGGATAACTCCTTCGAGACGACGGCATACGCATTGAAGGCGCTCTCGGCACTTGACCCGAAAAGCGACTTGCTTCCGAAGGCTGCTCGCCGGCTGATTGATCGCCGCGCTGACGGCTACTACTGGTCCTCGACCGAGCAGACAGCCACGGCGATCTACGGCTTAATCGACTATCTCAAGGTATCCGGCGAGCTGAAGCCGAATTACACGCTCAGCGTCTTCGTGAACGGGCAAAAGCTGGCTGACCGCCGGGTGACGGAGAAGGACGTTCAGAACCCTCAGCCGATGACGCTCGGCCTGAACGCGGCCCAGCTCCATCCGGGGGAGAACTCGATCAGGATTGAGAAGAGCGGTCCCGGCGTCCTCTACTGGTCAGCTTTCGCGTCGTACTACAAGCGCGAGCCGCGGCCGGCGCCGGTAGGAGCGACGGCGCTCAACGTGGTTCGCGAATACTTCAAACTGGTCCCTGAAAGGCTCGAAAACCGGATCGTCTACACCGAGCAACCTGTCCAGGGGCCGCTCAAGCCCGGAGATGTGTTGGTGGTCCGCTTGACGGTGAGCGCCACGGGGAACGAACAGTATCTGCAAATTGAGGACCCCATTCCGGCCGGGTTCGAATTTGTGGAGCAGGAAAATCTCTACGAGCTGAAGCAGAAGCCTCCGTGGTGGGATTTCTACTACACGCGGCGAGAATTTCACGACGACCGGTCTGCCTTGTTTTCGACAACGTTTGCGCGCGGCCAGGGGCAGTTCCATTACCTGCTGAAGGCTGTGGAGCCCGGCGTGTATCAGGCAAACCCGGCGCGGGTCTTGCCCTCAGTGTCCTCGTTCGCAACCCTCTCTACGTCCTGGCGCTCGCTGTATTGTGCGGGCTTTGGGGGCTTGCGGGCTACGAGTGGCTGAGCCTGCCGGAGTCGTCTGGACTGGTGCTGCTCCTTGCACTCATCTGGATTCTCGCTCTTGCGGCGGTGGCCATCGCGGTTCTCGCAGGGACCGTGGGCGGCGCGTCAGACGCAGCAGACGGAGCCCGGAATTCTCTGAGCCTGTCCGGGATACTAAACTTCGGCTCGAGGCGGTTTGTCCGCTCACTCTTCGTCGCGGTCGCGGGCGCTTTGCTGAGTCTTACGCTCTCCGCATTCTTTGGCTGGATGAATGACCAAACGGTCGAAGTTGCGTCCTTCTCCACTTTCCATGCCCAGAAACCTGTCAGCCACATCTTCCTTGGGAGCATCTTCTGGATATTTGAGGCCTTGATCTGGATTGCGCTCGCTGGGTTTCTGACGAACTTGCTGATCATCCTCCTGCACTCGGGATGGGGAGAGGCGCGGCGAACGAGCGCGCGAACGCTCCTCCGCTCCATCGCGGGCAGGGTGCTCTTCACGGGAGTGGTTTGCGTCGCGGTTTTCGGCGGCCTGACGTGGCTGGTCGGCAACTGGCATCCCCTGGTCAGGCCGGGCTTTTGGGACTACGCGCAGCTCGCCCTGCGCATCAGCGCGGCGCTGCTGCTCCTCGCAATCGGGTGGCTCTTTTGGACGCTCTCGCTGGCTCGGCTCACGCCGCGGCCGGTCACGGGTTCGTCCGCGACGGGGCAGGTGGCTTCGCTGACTCCGTCTTGAGCCACTTCAGGTCTTGAGGGGTTGGACGCTCGAGCGTCCGCCAAAGCGTATCCTCCCCGCGCCGCGCGGCGAAATCACGAACCAGCGCGTAAGCGCGTGCGTAGGCCGCGTGCGTCTCCGCTTCCGATTGCGCCCGCGAAATGGCCTGGCTGAGGCTCCGCGCGCTCGGCAGGGCATCTCGGTCATCCGCGATCCGCTCACCGGTCAAATAGAGGACCAAGCCTTCCTCAAACCAGTCGGGCACGCCCGAGGCGCGAAGCCGATGGACTGCGACGTGCGCGAACTCGTGGCGTAACGTCTGGTCCAAAATTCCCTTTGCCGCAAGCGTCCGCAGCGGCTGCAGAAAAATCGCATTGCCGTCGGTGCTGCCGGCCGCCCATCCCGGCTTGCCGGTCGCGCGGATGAATTCAGCCGTTGTGTCCCACGTCTGCACGTGGACCCGGGCAGGCAGATCGGCGACGTTCAGGCCGAGTTCTTTTCTGCAACGCTCGAGCGTGCTCAGGACTCCGTTCACCCACTGTTGCTGGCTTTCGGGATAGGCAAGCTCGAAGTGCTCGCTCGAAACAACCGGATCAGCGTCCTGCTGAGCAGGGGAGGGAAGCGTCGCGACGGTCGTGCCCGGAAAATACCGCGCCAGGATTTTCTCGTAGCTCGCGCCCATCTGCCCCATCTGGTCCGCGCCTGCCTGGCAGAGACCGACACCGTGGCCGAGTCCGCGGCCGGCAAAAATCAGGACGTCTCCTTGCAGATGCACTTCGTAGAGGTTGCTCTTGAGCGTATTCCAGCCCAAGCGGCGGTCCACGGCGTAACGGAACGCATTCGCGTCAACAAGCCACGCCTGGCCCGCCGTCACCCTCAGGCGGCGCGCGCGGCCTGAAGAGTCTCTGGATTCAATCGTCAGCTCGCGCACGGGACCACGGATGGGCAGGCCCTGATCTTCGCGCAAGACTGATGCTGCAGTCTCCCGCGGAATTGCCTGCCGCCACTTCGAGTGAACACTCGCCGCGCAGTAAGGATCGGAGACGCTCTGGAGGTACGGAATATTTTTATCAGGCCACACATCGCCGGCTGATTCCGTCACGCCGCCGCAATCGGCGCTGAAGTAAGGGTCAGCAAGCTGGCCGCGGTACTGGAGGACTTTCCCCCTCGTCTTCTGTACCGCCCCGACAATCGCAGCGGGGTACTTGGAATTCTCCGGAATTCGGAAAACCTGGCAGTGCGTCAGCGAGCAGAAGTCATATCCCGCGGCCTGGTGCCGCCCGCGATATCGCAAGGCCCACGTCCGGGCGACCACCGCCATGGCTTCGAGAGCCTCGCGACTCTTGAGGATTGAAGCCTCTCCGGCAAGAACGCCCTCCAGGTAGCTGTCGAGATTGACTGTGACCGTGAGGCGAGGCTGCATCCGCCCCGCTGTCCTAGCAGGATGCGGCGCGTGCGCAGCCGAAGTCCTGAATGGCGGGCGGGAGAATAGTCTCACGCGGAACTCTTGCCCGGAAGCGGCGTTTTGCGCTACGAACAGAAACCAGAGTGGAAGAAGCGCCGTTTGCTTCACCGGGGTGTCTTCTCTCGACCTTTCGCGGCAAAATAATGCCTGAGGATCTCTCCGGCCAGGGGAGCGGCGCTGTGCGCGCCCGTGCCTCGCTCAAGAAATACCACGAGAGCGACTTCCGGATCACCGGCCGGCGCAAAGCCCACGAACCAGGCGTGCGTCGCTCCGCTGCCGTCAAGAGCTGTGGCCGTGCCGGTCTTGCCGGCCACGCGGATTCCTGGAACCGCCGCGGTCTGGCAGGTCCCCGACTGGACACACTCCACAAGGCCGCCAGTCAATGCGTCGATCGTTGAGCGCTTGAAGCGGATTCGCCGCAAGGGCGTGGGGGAATCTCCGGACGACCTGCGGGTCCACAAGCCGAATGCCTCTCCTCCCGTGGCGATGAACGAATACGCGAGCAACACTTGTGCCGGAGTCGCCAGGACGTTCTGCTCGCCGATCGCTGCGAGCGCCTTGCCGCGCGCGTCCAGCGGGACGCTCACCCGGCCCGCGCTCGTTGATTTCGCATCAACCTCGACCGCACTCCCAAAACCGAACACGGAATACCAGTGGGCCAGAGCCTCTGGGCTGAGACGCAAGCTCAATGCCACAAAAAAGTAGTTGCAGGAATTCGCCAGGGCGGAGGAAAGATTGAAAGCATCGGCGGCGGGGTCGTGAACGCACCGGTAAGAGCTGCCGAGTTGGGATTGAGGACAATGACCACACCTCTTTCGCTGGACCTGAAGGAATCGAGGTAAGCCTGGAGGCTCTCTTGCGGATGCGGGCGGGGCGCCCCCCAGAGGTTCGTGGAAAGGAGCAGGCAAATGGCCGCAGTGCCAAATTCAACGGTCCCTCGTCCACGAAGTTGTTTTGCGCTACCCATGCCTATCTGGACGCTGAGCGCATCGGTAAATTTCCGATCTCATATGATATTCGATCACAAGACCCCGCACGAGATGAACGGTTTAAGTCCCGGAGCCAGAGCAAGTCCCTTCAAAGGTCGCTCTTTTTTTCCGTGCGGTGCCCCTCCGCTGCTCACTTGCATTGCTAATGCGATATCCCCTTCTCGTTCGCGAGAGGGACTTGGAGCGGGCAGTGGTAGCTCAATTCGTCATTCAATTGGCGGTGGGCCCGCGCCGGCCCGAAAAGCCCACGGTCAGAAAGGGTCGCCAAGGCGACACCGCGGCGACCCGCTCCGGTTCGCCGAGCCCGGAAGTCGTTCCTCAGACCAACTATGATCGGGTCAAAGTGGCTTGCCCCTGGCGGGTTGCCCCTTCAGCAGGAACGTCTTGGGAAATTTGCCCTCGCCGCAAATCTTGAACGATCCGAAGTCCTTGTACCAAGGCCCGTCTGGAACCTCAGGTTCCGATTCCCGCCAAAGTTTGAGCTTATAGAGGTCCTCAACCGTTATCCTGCGCTCTTCCAGGCGATCGAAAAGGTGCTGTCGAATGGCACGCGGAAGATCGGTCCACTGGATCTTCCCCATCACTCACCGAAAGTCATGCGCGCGAGTTCCTCTTTAAGCCGCTTCCGCTCGGCAGATTCAACAGATTCGGCCAGCCGAGTAGCGAGCTCAAAGAATCGCTCTTTTTCGGCTTCTCTGGACTGAAGACCGGCCTCGATTAGATCGACGAGAACTCGATTGGCGCTGGTCTTCCGAGTCTTGGCGAGGACACGAACGCGCTTGGCCACGCGCGTCGGAAGGGATACGCTCTGACGAACGGACTTTTGAAAGTTAGCCATGCGCGTCATTGTACACCATTCCGCACCATGATGCATCAAAGCCGAAAACGGTACATGGGGCCAAGCGTGTATCACCCAGTTATCACACAAATAGTGCTATAATCCGCGCGTTCCGGAAACGCTCATAAAAGGGCGGGAGGTAGCGCATCAGAGTTGTTCTATAACTCTGATACGGCTTTTCTATGAAAGCGGTAGCACGGGCGATGGGTCACGCGATTGGCCGTGGGCCCGCGCCGGCCGAAAAAGCCCACGGTCAAAAAACCCTCTGACCGTGGCTACGTACAACGCACCTCATTTCGCGGAGCCCGGAGGTCGTTTCGTAATTCAGTGCGGCGGCGATGAAGAGTCACTTCCCGACGGCCGGCTTCGGGTCCCACCGATCTGTGTTTTGACGTCTCGTTCGAGACGAGCAATCGCCTCGTGGACTTCCTTCGCTTCGTCCGCTTCTTTGGTTGAAGGCAGGGTGTCGAGATATTTTCGGTAGGCATCGACCGCTTTCTGCTTCAGCCCAATTTTTTCATAGACCTTTCCGAGCCCGAGGTGCCCGGGCGGGTAGTAAGGGTCGGTCTTCACGGCCTCCTGGAAGCGGCTGAGGGCCGCGACGTACTTCTTCCGTCTCAAATAGTAGTTTCCGACTTCGACCGATTTCGAGGCAGACGGGGGGGCGTAGGGCTTCGCGGTCTCGGGTGCCTCGCGGTCTGTCGTCGAGTCCTGCGCTGGCGCCGGCGGGGCCGGAAACGCCACGACCGCGGCAGCAATCAAGAGCGCTGAAAAACTCATCGGGCCGGATTCTCTGCCGCTCATAGGTAACGTCCATTCTCGCTGTCCCGAGGAACTTTGACAACAGCGACGGCGAGGGGATAATTTACCTGTGGAGTCCCCGCTGAACGCGAGCTTGCTCGAAAAGGCCGAAAGTCTTCCCGATCATCCCGGCGTCTATCTCTTCAAAAACGCCGACGGGCGGCCCATTTACATCGGCAAAGCGAAGTCGCTTCGGCAGCGCGTCCGTTCCTATTTTCAGGAGCTTCACCTGACTGACGAGAAGCGCGACCTGATGCTGGGGCTCGCCTGCGACCTCGAAACCATCCTCGTGGACAACGAGAAGGAAGCGATGGCGCTTGAGAACAATTTGATCAAGCAATTCAAGCCTCGCTATAACGTTCTCCTCCGCGATGACAAGACCTACCCCTATATCAAGCTGACCCTTCAAGAACGCTTCCCGCGCATCTACGTGACCCGGCGGCTGAAGAAGGACGGCTCGATTTATTTTGGGCCGTATTTCCCCGCAAGGCTCGCGTATCGCATCGTGGACCTGGTCCACCGCCGTTTTCTTGTGCCCTCCTGCACGGTGGACCTGACGCGCTACCACCCGCGGCCTTGTCTCCAATTTTATATCAAGCGTTGCCAGGGCCCTTGCGTCGAAGGGTTGACGACGCAGGCGCGCTACGCCGAGGCGGTGCGGGACGTTCGCTGGCTTCTTGAGGGCCGGGAAAGCGACCTGGTGCGCGACCTCCACGAGCGCATGATAGGCAGTTCCGAGCGACAACAGTACGAGGAGGCCGGGCGCTACCGCGACTTGATCGGGACCGTCGAACAACTCCGTGAGCGGCAGAAAATGGCCGCCTCCCACGGCCAGGACGTGGATATCTTCGGGTTCCACCAGGACGGGAACCTGGTGGCCGTGAACCTGTTCCACCTGCGCGGCGGTCGCGCGCTTGACCGGCGGGAATTTTTCTGGGAGGACATCGAAGAGTTCAATGCACGGGAATTCTTCTCCTCTTTGCTGAAGCAGATTTACCTCGACCAGCATTACTTGCCCGATGAAGTCCACGTGCCCGCCGACTTCGATGACCGCGAAATCCTGTCCGAGTTCCTTTCAGAAAAGCGCGGGCAGCCGTTCCAAATCCTGACGCCG
>QHZM01000535.1 GCA_003224665.1 Acidobacteriota bacterium | reverse complement strand
GTTCTCGCTCTTCTTGTTGTGCGGGAGAGTCACGGACGGCCTGCTCGACGGCGGCATGACCTTCCAGAGCGTTTCGAGCTAGCGAGCCGCATTGAAGCAGGAGCGCCCCCAGAAGAGCTGACGCTGCCACTGCCTTGGTCCCGCGGTTTGTCTCCATGTCCGAAAATCTCGAACTCGACTCGAAGCGTGACTTTCCGGCCCGATCAGGGCCGGACGTAAAGGAAAAGGGTGTGAGGCACTCCGTTTTTAGACATGAGCTTCACCTCTTTCTCGGGTTTCCACCCCGGGACCTGGAAGTCGTGTGAGACAATCCGGGTCCCCGGGCGGAGCTGTCTTTCGAGAAGCGGCCGCAGCCGCTCGTTCGTCCAGGTCAGGAGGTAAAGCGTCACCACCGTCGCAAGGCTGAAGTCGCTGTTAAAGATGTCGCCGTGGATGATCTTCGCCCGGTCCTGGAGGCCCAATTCCGCGATCCTCGCCGACGCCTCCTCAGAAAGCTTTTCGTCGAGCTCGATGCCCACGGCTCGGGCGCCAAACTTCTGCGCCGCAATGATGACGATTCGGCCGTCGCCGGAGCCCAGGTCATAGACCCGGTCACGCGACGTCACTTCCGCAAGCTCCAGCATTTTTTCGACGATATCGGGAGGGCTCGGGACATACGGCACTCTCTGCTCGAAACTGCTTCCGGGCCTTTCCTGCGGCCGCGCGCCACCGCGGGTCGCCAGACAAAACCAAAAAGTAGCGACCAGAGCCGCCAGCGCGCTCGCTGCAAGCTTTAACGTTGATACGGGCCGCTCTCTCATTTTTGGATGTCCATCGCGCGTATTTCAATCTGCATGTCCAGCAATGATTTTACCGGTCGCGCATGCCGCCTGTCGAGCGTCCCGGGCCTGCGCGCCTGGTGCGACGATATCTGGGTTTTTCAGTTCCGGCACCGGCGACTACTTCTTGGTGGGAAACTGCTTCAGTGGTGAAATGGAAGAAGCGGGAAATGCCATGTTGAGTCCTTCTCCCTCGACGGCAGGTGGCCCTGGGCTCCGGCGGGAGTTGACCGTCATCAGCGCCATGGCGCTCGTCGTTTCCAACATGATCGGGACCGGCATTTTCACGACCACGGGTTTCCTGGCG
>QHZM01000031.1:6808-9240 GCA_003224665.1 Acidobacteriota bacterium | reverse complement strand
GAGGATATGGCTACTTCATCGACAGTTTCGACGGCTCGAGCGCTCATCAACTACCAGGCGGAGGGCGGCATCGCGTGGATCGAAATGAACGACCCGCCTGCGAACACTTACACCTACGAGATGATGCAGCAGCTTGACGACGCCATCCTCCGCGCCCGCTTCGACGATTCGGTCCACGTCCTCATCCTGCGGGGCGCCGGAGACAAGTTCTTTTCGGCGGGCGCAAACATCAAGATGCTGGCGAGCGTCACTCCGGAATTCAAGTATTACTTCTGCCTCCACGCCAACGAGACTCTGAACCGTCTCGAGCAGACTCCAAAGCTCGTCATCGCCGCGCTCAACGGCCACACGGTGGGCGGCGGCCTTGAGATCGCCCTGGCGGCGGACATCCGCCTGGCGCGCCGCGATGCCGGCAAAATCAATCGGGCTCGTCAACCAGGTGCTCGACCGCGACGCGTTCCTTGAGCAGGTCACCGAGTACGCAAAACAGTTTCTGCCGCCGCGCAAGGCGGCGCGGGCCGTGGGACGAATCAAACGGGCCGTCTGCTCCGGCCTTGAGATGCCGCAGGCCGAAGGCCTCGCTCTCGAACGCGAATTGCAGCAACTCCTCTTCCAGAGCGAAGACGCCCACGAGGGACTGAACGCCTACTTGGAGAAGCGAGCGCCGAATTTCAAAGCGAAGTGAAGAAATTGAGCCATTGTTTCATCGGCTCATTGATTCATTAGAAAGCGAAAAGAAAATGGGTCAGTGATTCAATGACTCAATGAACCGATTATGAAAATCGCCATTTCGGTCTCGGAGAAAGAGAAGGCTAGAGGAAACGACTCTCCTTACTACAAAGTGCTACGGGATAGCGGCGCGGCGCCGGAGGAGCTCGAGCTGATTACGGCCGGCGACTCCTCGCGCTTCCGCGCGGACGAATATGATGGCATCGTTCTGGGCGGCGGAGAAGACGTTGACCCGGCACTCTACGGCGAACAGCCGAAATATCACAGCATTCAGGTGAACCGGCCCCGGGACAATTTCGAGCGGGCCTTGCTCGACCGCACGCGGGACTCCGGTGTCCCCGTCCTCGGGATCTGTCGCGGCGTCCAGGTCATCAACGTCAAGTACGGCGGGTCGCTTTATCAGGACTTGAAGAGCGACACCGTATCGGAAATCGAGCACAAGCAGGCGGCGGCGCGCAGCGAGCCTACCCACAGCGTCACGTTGACGGACCCTGACTCAAGGCTCGCGGAGGCAATCCGGGGCAGTTGTCGCGTAAACAGCATGCACCATCAGGCCATCAAACGCGTGGGCCGCGGTTTGAAAGTCGTCGCCTACTCGGAAGACGGACTACCCGAGGCGGTGGAGGCCCTGGACAGGCCCTCCCTCCTGGCCGTGCAGTGGCACCCCGAAGAGATGGCCGACCGTCCCGAGCAGCGGAGGATTCTCGAGCAGTTTGTCGCGAAGTGCCGGGAAACGGCCGCGCGGCGCAGGCCCGGCGCGGGATAACGCCGGGAAGCCGCGCCCCTCGCTGGCCATGGTGAGTCCCGCCGTGTCAAAACAGACCATGCACCGAGAGTTGCCCGATTACCTCCGGCCGGGTCTCAAGGTGGTCTTCGTGGGCTTCAACCCAGGCGAGCGTTCTGCCCGTATCGGTCACTACTACGCCGGTCGAAACAATCAGTTTTGGAATTGTCTCTTTGAGTCGGGACTCGTCCCCGTCAGCTTGCGCCCTGAAGATGACTGTCGAGTATTCGACTTCGGCCTGGGGCTTACAGACGTGGTCAAGCGGTGGTCGAAATCTTCGAACAATCTGCGCGCGGCCGACTATCGAGCCGGCGCTCCGCGGTTGCTGGCCAAAATTCAAGAAGCTTCGCCGCGCGCAGTGGCGTTTAACGGCAAAGTGGCGTACGAAAAATTCTCCGGTCGTCCGGCGCGCTTGGGATGGCAGCCCGGAATGGTTGCGGGTGGAAGAGTCTTTGTCTTGCCTTCCACCAGCGGGCGGAACGGCAGCCTGACACGCGCGGCAAAGCTTCGATACTTCCGTCAGCTTGCCCGGTGGGTAAAACGCCACTGCCGGGACGGCTTCGCGCCAACGCAGGTAGCAACGGCGTTCAGGCCGGCAATACCCGCCTAAAGGCGGGCGCCACTTGACGGGTGAAACGCAGGGAGATTGGGAGGTAGGAAATGCTCAAAATTCTAAACTTCGATGACTGGATTGATTACTTTTACGGGTGGCAGAAGGACATCGGCCTCGACGCGCCCGAATTCAAGGAATACCGGTTTGAGGCGAAGTACGGGGAAATCCCCGTCTCGGAAATTGAGTTTGGGGACTACAGGGGGCAACTGCGCTGGAAGACGGTGATGCACATCCCGGACCAGCGCATCCGCGACGCGGCGTTGAACCTGATTGTGTACCAGGGCGACACGGAATTTGCGTCGGTGG
>QHZM01000031.1:0-6750 GCA_003224665.1 Acidobacteriota bacterium | reverse complement strand
ACTGGCTCGACTTTTTCACTTACACGCAGTTTGTGGACCGCGACGGGAAATTCCAGTTGACGATGCTCTCCTACTCGGGTTTTCTGCCGCTCGCGCAGAGCATGATCCCGATGCTCAAAGAGGAATCGTTCCACCTCGGCACCGGCAACAACGGCTTGATGCGCATCCTCAAAGCAGGACTCATCCCGACGTCCATCATTCAAAAGTATTTCAACAAATGGTTGCCGACTTCTTTCGACCTTTTCGGGACGGACCATTCCTCCTCGGCGCACTGGGCCTACGTCTGGGGGCTCAAGGGGCGATACAACGAGCGTGCGGCCGGAGGCGATCCGAACAAAGAAGGCCTGAACGAAGCCGCGCGCGAGCTCTATCACCAGGAAGTCGAGAAGCTGACGGACCTCCTGAACAAATCGATTCCCGAAGACCGGCCGAAACTCAAGGTGCCCGACCTGAAATTCAACCGGCAGATCGGGCAGCACGCCGGCAAGCACTTCACCTTGGATGGGGAACCCCTCACAGCCGAAGAGTACGAGAAATATTTGCCGACGGTAATGCCTTCGGCGGAGGACGACCGAGTTCTCGCGTCCATCATGAAGGAGAAAGACTGGATCCTGCCCAAAAAGGAAGAGGAATTTGTACCTTCGGAGGGCGCGACGCCTCGGAGCCCCGCAAAGTACATTTGAATTCGAGTTTCAGGCCACCCCGCCGGGCCAGCCTTGCCCGGCTGATTCTTGTGCATATCCTCTTGGGGCGTTGACGCCGGCGCGCCTGCGAGCAACGGACTGATGGACGCTCCGCGAACCGGCTCATCGCGCCTGGTGATGGAACGCCAAGGCGCTGTAGCTCGGCTGGTGATCAACCGGCCGCCTCTGAATATTCTCGACCTCGCCACGCTCCGGGAGATGTTAGAATAAAAATTCCCCGAATGGGCTTTGGACGCCGTAGAGGTCCGGCTCCAGAATGAGCGGGGATGGAGGAGAGCAATGAGGCTCAGCGAAGGCAAGCGCAAAAGAATGGAAGCGCTGGCAAACCGTGCCGGGGTGGTTGCCGCAGCGGCGATGGACCAGCGCGGCTCGCTCGTCAGCGCGATTGCCAAAGGCCGCGGGGTGTCGAAGGACCAGGTCAAACCGGCGGACCTGACGGAGTTCAAGACGGCGGTTTGCAAAGTCCTCTCGCCTCACGCGAGCGCCATGCTGCTCGACCCAGAGTACTCCTTGCCAGCCCTCAAGCAAGTCGCGCGGGGGACGGGTATCCTGCTCGCCTACGAGGCCAGCGGGTACGACAACACGCGTCCGGGGCGACGTCCTGACCTGCTGCCTACATCGTCTGTGCGAAGGCTCGTCGAACAGGGTGCCCATGCCATTAAGGTATTGATCTACTACACGCCTTTCGACGCACCCGAGATCAATGAGGAGAAGCACGCCTTCGTCGAGCGCATCGGGGCCGAGTGCGCAACTCTGGACGTCCCCTTTTTCCTCGAGTTTGTGGGCTACGAAGAGGGCAAAGACGAAAAAGGCCCCGAGTACGCTCCCAAGAAGCCCGAAGTGGTCGCCCGCTCGATCGCCGAATTCAGCAAGGACCGTTATGGAGTGGATGTCCTCAAGGTGGAAGTCCCCGTCAACCTGAAATTGGTCGAACGCGCCAGGAGCTTCACCGGGCCCAAAATCTGGACCAGGGAACAGGCGAAGGAAGCTTTCCGCAAGGCGGCCAGCGCAGCCCGCAAGCCCTTTATCTATCTGAGCGCCGGCGTGAGCAACGAGGAGTTTACCGAGTCACTGGAACTGGCGGCGGAGTCCGGCGTCAACTGGTGCGGGGTCCTCTGCGGCCGCGCGACGTGGAAGGAAGGCATCCCGGTTTATGCCCAGCGCGGCGTCAAAGGGCTGGAAGATTGGCTTTCGACGCAGGGGGTCAAGAACATCGGGGCCGTCAACAGTCGCCTGGGAGCGGCCAAGCCCTGGTATAGCTACTATGCCTCGGAGTCGGCCGCCCCGTTGCGTTAGGCGTAGTCGGTTCCTGCCCGCGGTTTCCGTCCTCTTCCTTTGTTCCAGGCCCATCGCTTGAACGGCGACCGGGTCTTTTGAGATATTGCCTGGGCATTCAGCGCATTTTTATCAGACCAGACTGGGATGATCTCTCCTCCGCCCCTTGAAATTCTGCTGAAACGGGACCGCGCCGTAGTGGTCGGCGGGCTGGCAGGGATCACGCTCCTGGCGTGGTTCTATCTTGTTCACCTGCACCGCGCCATGGCGATGCCCATGGACATGATGAACATGCCTGGCATGGCCATGCCGATGATGCAAGACTGGCGCGCTTCGGATTTCTTGCTCACCTTCGTGATGTGGGCGGTGATGATGGTCGGCATGATGGTGCCCTCGGTCGCGCCCATGGTGTTGACTTTTGCGACGGTCAACCGCCGCAGGGCCGAGCGCGGCGGGCCGTACGTGCCGGCTGGAATTTTCCTGGCGGGCTACCTTGCCGCCTGGGCGACTTTCAGCTTCCTGGCGACGGTTGCGGAGTGGCGGCTGCACGCGGCTGCCCTCCTGAACGCGCAGACGCAGACCCTGGCGCCCCGCCTCGCCGCAGGGCTGTTGATCGCCGCTGGAATTTTCCAGCTCACTCCCGCCAAGAACGCCTGCCTGACTCACTGTCGTTCACCTTTGGACTTCCTCACCACCGAATGGCGTGAAGGCTGGAGTGGCGCGTTGCGGATGGGTCTGAAGCACGGCAGCTACTGCATTGGCTGCTGCTGGATGCTGATGGCGCTCCTGTTCGTAGCCGGCGTCATGAATCTGCTTTGGGTGGCGGCACTCTCGGTTTTTGTGCTCGCGGAAAAACTTTTTCCACGCGGCCGTTTGATCAGTTACGTCGGCGGAGCGGTGTGCTCGGCCGCCGGGGTCATCTGGCTCGCAAGACTTCTCGGGGCTGCTTGAAACGTTAAATCTCAGGAGGACGCTCGTGGCTAAAGTTCAATGGAAAATGAAGGGTCATTACCTCAAAAACTGTAACTGCATTGCCTCGTGCCCTTGCGACACGATCGGATATCCTCATCCCGACAGGGGCTGCGAAGGCGTCGTGGGAATGCACATCGTCAAGGGCCATTTTGGCAAGGTGAAGTTGGACGGGCTGAATTGGGCCGCTGCGGTGTATTGGCCGGGGGCGCTGCACGAAGGCAACGGCAGCATCCAGCCTTTCGTCGATCAGAAGGCTGATCATCAACAGCGGGACGCTTTGCTGCAAATCCTGAGCGGGAAGGCCGGAGGCACTTTATTCGAGATCCTCGCCAGCATCATTACTACCGTTCATGATCCTCAATTTGTGTCTATCCTTTTTAAGTTTGACAAGAAAAAGCGTCGAGGCCAGTTGTCGATTCCCGGCTTCGTCGAAACGGTAACGGAACCGCTGAAAGTACCGGCCACCGGAAACGAGCAGCGGGTCACCGTCCGAATGCCCGACGGGTTCGAATATAAGGAGATGGAAGTGGCGTCGGCCGTCATGCTCAAGTCCACCGGAGCCATCCAGTTCGACCACAAGAACACGCACAGCTCCTTGGCGGACGTGGAGCACACCCCTAAAGGCTTGGTCGCCTGAGGGTCAATTTCTCCCCCCGTCCCCGGATGCTGTCGGCCGGCTCGCGATAGTGGCTTCGACCTTTCCCGCGTAGGCCAATCTCGCTGATCTCCGATGAGCGAGGAAGCTCTCGGGCGCCGCCCGAGGCTTTCCCGCATGCGTCATGACCGCTCCCCGGCGTATACGCCGCTCACCCGCTTCTCAGGGCGAGTCGCAAATAAGTAACAATTTTTTTACACTTTGGTGACAACTCAACCCTCCTACTACGGTTACGTTCTGCAAATCTGAAACAACGGTGGTTTCCGTTTGCCGGTGACCGGTGCTGAAGTACGCCACCGCTGGTGATTTCAGGTGTCAGGATTCTACGAAATCGAGGAGGGGATATGAGAACACTTTGCGGAATTAGTGGCAAGAGCAGGCTGGCACTCATGGGATGGCTCGTCGGAGTTCTGCTCGCATCCGTGTCGAGCCCAGCTTTCGCACAATTTTACAAGCAGGAGAATCTTGTTTCGGACTTGCCCGGCGTTGCCGCCACCCTGGATCCCAATTTGATCAATCCCTGGGGCATTGCGTTTCCCCCCACCGGTCCTTTCTGGATTTCAGACAACAATGCGGGCGTATCCACGCTCTACGATGGCAACGGTAACCCTTTCCCGCCGCCATCGCCGCTGGTTGTCATGATTCCTCCGCCCGGAGGGGGAACCGGTTCGGGTACACCCACAGGTGTGGTTTTCAATGGCACGCCTGATTTCGTAGTTTCTGAGGGTAGCGCTTCCGCGCCGGCTGTGTTCATCTTCGCCACCGAGGATGGCACCCTCGCCGGCTGGAACTTCGGTGTTGATCCAGCGAATGCCGTCCTGGCCGTCGATAACTCAACACCAGGCGGAGCGGACAACTCAACATTCGGTGCCGTTTACAAAGGTCTTGCCATCGGGAATAACGACTCCGGTAACTTTATTTACGCCACCAACTTTCGCGACGGGGTCGTGGAGATGTACGACGCGAAGTTTGGTTTCATCAAGTCATTTACGGACCCCGGGATACTGGCCGATGCGCCCAGCCCCGGTTTCGCACCATTTGGTATCCGGAACATCAACGACAATCTCTACGTCACGTTCGCGATGCAGGATCCAGATCGACACGATGACGTGAAAGGTCCAGGCAGCGGATTTGTGGATGTCTTTGACCTCAACGGCAACTTCATAGAACGCTTTGCGTCCGGAGGCACCCTCAACTCGCCTTGGGGCCTGGCTCTCGCCCCCGCTCATTTCGGAAAATTCTCGGGCGACCTGCTGGTGGGAAACTTCGGCGACGGGCGGATCAACGGCTTCAAGCAGGAAGGCCACTCTTTCCACGGCCAACTTAGAGACGGCCTAGGTCAGCCCATCTCGATTGATGGACTCTGGGGTCTGACCTTCGGCAATGGCAACGTAGCGGGCGAGACGAACGTGCTCTTCTTCACCGCGGGCATTATGGACGAGAAACACGGTCTTTTCGGCAGGATCAGGGCCCCTGGGGTTGCGAACCAATGAGCAAACTGGTTACCGGGCGCCCCTGTCGTAAACATCAGTGAGCCGGGTGGACCCGCTGTCTCGGGTTGGGCGGCCAGCTACGCTCTGTTGCCAATGGTCGCCCCCCTGGCCACCCGTAAGCTGAGTCCGAAGGGCAGTGGATTGGAAATCGCAAGTCATCTATCGCGGGGAAACTCGGCAGATCTGGGCACATTGCGCCATGCCCCTGCCTTTCAGGAATGACGAAGGACACTCAGGGGTGAGTAAGCCTAACGTGGACTTGCAGGTTCAGGTTGGCCTGAAATTTCTGTGGTGGAAGACGAACGTGCCGCCCAAGGCGAATCTGACCACGTCGGTTGTCGCCCCAAAGTCTCGTTCCCGCCTAAGCGACGCTAATAATTCCTTCAAGGAATGTGCCCATCACCCGCAGTACCTGACCGACTGCATTCCACCCTGCCGAAGGTTTTCGCGTGTGCTAATCTAGACGTGTGCATCAATGTGCCGGGCCTGTAGCTCAGAAGGATAGAGCAACGGTTTCCTAAACCGTGGGTCGGGAGTTCGAATCTCCCCAGGCCTACCATTTTTTCAATGTTTGCGGCCGGGCCCTGCTCTGTCTCATCAGGAGCCAGAAACGAACCGGTCGTAATTCCAACAACTATTCCGCTTTCCCGTAAATAAACGGCAGATCCGCTTAATCCGGGATGAATGGGTGCATCCAAAAGGAAAACTCATCCAGTACCTTTAGACCGTTTCCAAACCGCGCCGATTTGGCACTCGCAGCAGAAACCGTCTACGGCGTGCGAAAATGGAGGGGGTCCCTGAGGTTTTGCAGTTCTCGGTAATAATAGAGGGGCGTTGGCCGTTTTCGCCTGAATCGAAGTTTCCTTAGAAACTCGATTTCCTCCTCCGTAGCATCCGCGCTGAGGGAAGGGTTCCCGCGGAATTCTTTCAGTCCGGGCTCTTCGTCAAATGCCTGGTCGGGTTCCCTTTCCACAAACTCAATTTTCTTACTCTGGCCCGGCGCCACTCTGTGGTTCAGGACAATGTCCATACCAAATGTCGCAAGGTCGATATCCCAGGATTCAATCAACGGGTCCAGAAAAGTGACGCAGTTTTCACCCGACACGCTGAAGACATCCGCATCCAGGAACTCGAGAACTGTGACGCGGATTTGTTCATAGCTACGGTTGCTGAGTCGAGCCACGATACGGAGCCAGGTCTCATTTCCCAGTTCTTCCTTAGCAACCCCCTTGACCACATCCAAAAGCTTCTGTGTGACGAGGCGTTCGAGCTCGCCGAAGGGCTGCTTCTCAAAAATCGCGCGCACCTGCCTTTCCTTGTCGGGATTGCATTTAAGGAGAATCAATTCTCGAACTTCCCTAAACAAAGGCGCGACCGGGTCCCCGAATTTTCTCTTGAGTTCTTCCTTGCGTTGGAGGTCAGCCAATTTCGCGAGCTCGCCGTTCGGGAGCTTCAATATTTGTCCCATCCTCTCATAGATATCTGTGCGGTTGGGCGCCGGAGGCGCTTTCTTCCCGCCAAGCAACTGTGAAACGTAGGACTCCGTAACTTGAGCGGCGTCAGCCAGATCTCGCTGCTCCAGCCCGAGCTGTTCCAGACGCTGCCTGATGACCAAAGCCACATCCATTGGCCTCTCCCCGGGGCTTAACTT
>QHZM01000030.1 GCA_003224665.1 Acidobacteriota bacterium | reverse complement strand
TCCGACGAGTCCACCTCGTGGTAAGAGCCGTCATGCAAAGTGACGCGCATTCCGGTCATCTCGTATCCGGCCAGGACTCCCCCCTCCATTGCTTCGCGGACTCCCTGGTACACGGGAGGGATGAATTCGCGCGGCACGGTCCCGCTCACGATTGCGTCAATGAAGAGGAGGTTCAATTCAGCGTCAAATTTGTTGGTGGATTTCTTTTTGGTGAGGTCCGCGATTTCGCTCGGGTCGGGGTGGGGGAGCGGGTCGAGCCGCAAGTTCACGTGGCCGTACTGGCCGCGCCCGCCCGTCTGCCGGATGTATTTCCCTTCCGCCTCTGCGGCAGCCAGGACTGTCTCCCGGTAGGCCACCTGGGGCCGGCCGACGTTGGCCGCGACGTTGAACTCGCGCATCATGCGGTCCACAAGGATTTCCAGGTGCAGCTCGCCCATGCCGGAAATCAGAGTCTGGCCCGTATCGGGGTCGGTGTGGACTTTGAACGTGGGGTCTTCCTGAGTCAGCTTGGAGAGCGCGTTCCCCAGCTTCTCCTGGTCCGCTTTGGTCTTCGGCTCGATCGCCACGGAGACGACGGGCGTCGGGAAGTCCATGGCCTCGAGCACAATCGGGTGGTCTTCGTCGCAGATCGTGTCTCCGGTTGAGACGCTCTTCAGCCCGATGGCGGCGGCGATGTCACCCGCGAAGACCTCGTCGATCTCCTCGCGCTTGTCGGCGTGCATTCTGAGGAGGCGGGAGATGCGCTCGCGGCGGCCCCGGCGCGGGTTGTAAACCGAGTCTCCGTTCCCGAGTGAGCCGGAATATACGCGCAGGAACGCAAGTTGGCCCACGAACGCGTCCGTCATGATCTTGAAAACGAGAGCGGCGAAGGGCTCATCGTCGGCGGCGCGGCGGGTGACCTTCTCCTCGGTTTCGGGGACCACTCCCTCGATGGGCGGGACGTCCATCGGGGAAGGCAGATAGTCCACCACCGCGTCGAGGAGGGGCTGAACGCCTTTGTTTTTGAAGGCGGCGCCGCAAAGGACGGGCACCGCTTTGAGGCTGATGGCGCAGCGGCGGAGGCTGGCCTTGATCTCTTCCGCCGAAACCGGCTCGCCGTGGACGTACTTACTCAAGATGTGGTCGTCCATCTCCCCCAGTGATTCGATCATCTGGTCGCGCCACCGGCTCGCGTTCTCGCGGCAGGCCGCGGGGATTTCCGTTTCCTCGTACCCTGCGCCCAGGGTCTCCTCTTTCCACGAGATGGCCTTCTGGCGGATGAGGTCGATAACTCCCTGGAAACTGTCTTCCGCGCTGAGCGGCAACTGGATGGCGATGGGATTGGCGTGAAGCTTGGACCGCAACTGGTTGATGCACGCCTCAAAGTCGGCGCCCGCGCGGTCCATCTTGTTGACGAACACGATGCGTGGCACGCGGTATTTGTCCGCCTGCCTCCAGACAGCTTCCGTCTGAGGTTCGACTCCTTCCACGGCCCCTAAAATAGCAATCGCTCCGTCGAGAACCCGGAGCGACCGCTCAACTTCCGCCGTAAAGTCCACGTGGCCCGGTGTGTCAATCAGATTGATGCGAATGTCGTTCCAGATACAGGTCGTAGCCGCGGAGGTGATGGTGATGCCGCGCTCCTGCTCCTGCTCCATATAATCCATGACGGCGGTGCCTTCGTGCACCTCGCCCATCTTGTGCGTCATCCCCGTGTAGTAGAGGATTCGCTCCGTGGTCGTGGTCTTCCCGGCATCGATGTGGGCCATGATGCCGAGGTTCCGAGTTTTTTCGAGTGGCACTAGTCGCGGCATATGTCGAGTTCAATACAGACCCGGCCCCGATCTTCATCCGGCGGATCAAGATCCGGTACCCCCCAGCCGATTGAGCTTTGGTCGTCGCCGTAGCGACATACAAGGCGGATCGTGGCCCTGGGTGGGACCACCTCCCGCCTCGCTCAAGGTTCTCCCGAGGACACGGGATTACCAGCGGTAGTGGGCGAAAGCCTTGTTGGCCTCGGCCATGCGGTGCGTATCGTCCCTCTTCTTGATGGCGCCGCCACGGTTGCTCGCAGCGTCCAAAACCTCCGCGGCCAGCCGTTCCACCATGGACTTCTCGCCCCGATCACGCGCATAGCCAATGAGCCAGCGCAGGCCTAGCGAGGTCTGGCGATTCCGATTAACTTCCACCGGCACCTGATAGTTCGCGCCGCCGACGCGGCGGGTCTTAACTTCCAGGCTCGGCCTGACGTTCTCAACTGCCTTCTTAAATACCTTGAGTGGATCGTCGTTCACCCGGCTCTTGATCATCTCAAAGGCGTCATACACAATCCTCTGGGCCACGGCCTTCTTGCCCTTCTCCATCACGCAGTTAATCAGTTTCTCCACCAGGGGGTTCCCGTAAATCGGGTCCGAGCTGACTTCGCGCCGTTCAATGATGCCTTTCCTTGGCATGAGGGGTCTCGAACCCGGCCTGCGACTCTCGCGGCTTGACCGCGTGAGACGCCGCCGGGACATCCCAACTTACGTCGCCTTCGGCCTCTTCGCGCCGTACTTCGACCGGCCCTGGCGCCGGTCGGTCACGCCGGCTGAGTCCAACGTTCCCCGGATCACGTGGTACCGGACGCCGGGGAGGTCCTTCACCCGACCGCCCCGGATGAGGACGATCGAGTGCTCCTGAAGGTTGTGGCCGACGCCCGGGATGTAGGTCGTCACCTCCATCCCATTCGTCAACCGAACTCGAGCCACCTTCCTCAACGCCGAGTTGGGTTTCTTCGGCGTCTGAGTGTAAACGCGGATGCACACCCCGCGCTTCTGCGGGTTGCCTTCCAGCGCTGGGCTCGAGGTCTTGTACCGCGGGCTCTTTCTCCCGCGGTGGACCAACTGGTTAAATGTGGGCATCCAAGGGCCGCTTGCGCCCCCGCACCGGACCTAAATCCCACGGGCGGTTTTACTGGGCGAGATCTGGCTCACGCCTGATCCTTTCAAATGTAACAAATGAGCACAAAAACTGTCAAGGGGAGGACGGCCAAAAAACGGAGTTTCCGCAAGCTTCTACCGCATCTCGAGGATTTCCTTCTCCTTGCTCTTCCCCTGGCTTTCGAGCTTTTCCGAGAACTCGTCGGTGAGTTTCTGGACTTCGCTCAGCGCTCTCCGCTCGTCGTCTTCGGAAATCTTTTTCTCCTTCAAAAGCTTCTTCAGACTTTCGTTGGCGTCCCGGCGAATGTTGCGGATCGCGGTCCGGTGGTTCTCGAGGACCTTGTGAACGTGTTTTACCAGTTCCTTCCGCCTCTCCTCCGTCAGGGGCGGGATGGGCACTCGCAGCATCTTGCCGTCGTTCACCGGGTTCAGTCCCAGGTCGGACGAGCGAATGACTTTCTCGACGGCCGGGAGCAGGCTGGGGTCCCAGGGCTGAACGGTCAACAGGGTCGGCTCAGGGACGCCCAGCGTCGCGACCTGATTCAAGGGCGTCGGCGTTCCGTAATAGTCCACCTTGATGTGGTCGAGCAGGGAGACGGAAGCGCGCCCGGTCCGGACCGTGGCCAGCTCAGCGCGGAGGTCCTCCAGAGCTTTTCCCATGCGGGTTCTCGCCTGTGCAAGCGTCTCGTTGTGCATGAGACCCGCCTTTCTTTTGCAATCTTCAGCGGGCAACCAGCGACCCGACTTTTTCTCCCAGGATAACGCGCTTGAGGTTGCCCGGCACGTTCAAGTTGAAAACGATGATGGGGAGGTTGTTGTCCATGCAGAGGGAAATGGCCGTCGTGTCCATGACGGCGAGTCCCCTCGACAAAACCTCCAGGTAGTTAATCCGCGAAATCATTTTGGCGTCGGGGACCTTTTGGGGGTCGGCGTCAAAGACTCCGTCAACTTTCGTCGCCTTCAAAATAACCTCAGCCCTGACCTCCATGGCCCGGAGGGCAGCCGCCGTGTCCGTCGAAAAATACGGGTTGCCTGTCCCTCCCGCCAGGACCACAATCCGGCCCTTCTCGAGGTGACGGATCACTCGCCGGCGAATGAAAGGTTCTGCGATTTCGCGAATGTCGATGGCGGTCACGACCCGGGTGTGAGACCCGAGCCTTTCGAGCGCGTCCTGCAGAGCCAGGGCGTTGATGATGGTGGCCAGCATGCCCATGTGGTCGGCCACCACGCGATCGACCCCGAGCGCAGAGGCGCTGACTCCCCGGATGAAGTTCCCGCCCCCCACGACGACGGCAACCTCAACGCCGAGGTCGCGCACGTCGTGAAGCTCCTGGGCGATCCGGGTGACAATGGCCGGGTCAACTCCAAACCCGCGGTCGCCCAGGAGGGCTTCCCCGCTCACCTTCAGGAGTACGCGATGAAAAGCCGGCTCGCTCATCCCCCCTCAGCCCCTCGGGCGCTTCCATCCGGAGCGCGCCATCGTTGGTCTTTTAAGTTCCGCTCACCCTTCGAGGCCCTTCTCCCATCGCGGAGTGCCCTCAATGCGCTGGAGGGGTGTCCGGGGAGACGCTCTTCGTCAAGCCCTCGCCCACCTTGAAGCGCGAAAAACGTCGCACCGTGATATTTTCGCCAAACTTGACGATTTTTGAGGCGATCAGTTCTCTGACCGTAAGATTTCCGGTCACGTCCTTGATGAAGTGCTGCTCGTAGAGGCAGGCGTCCTCAAAGAATTTTCCCAGCTTGCCTTCGATGATGCGCGCGACGACGGCCTCCGGCTTGCCCGCCGCCTCCGACTGGGAGCGCAGGATTTCCTTTTCCCGCTCGAGGACGTCCGGCGTAACGTCGTCTTTGCGAATAAAGCGGGGGCTGGTGGCGCAGATCTGCATGGCCAAGTCGTGGACCAACTGCCGAAACTCCTGGCTCCGGGCCACGAAGTCCGTTTCGCAATTCACTTCGACCATGACGCCAATCTTGCCGCCGGCGTGGATGTACGACCCGACGAGGCCCTCGGTGGCCAGGCGGTCCGCTTTTCTTGCGGCCGACGCCTGCCCACGCTTGCGAAGAATAGTAAAAGCCTGATCCAGGTCCCCGCTCGCCTCATCCAGGGCTCTCTTGCACTCCATCATAGGAGCGCCGCTCATCTCGCGCAATTTCTTGACGAGCTCCGCCGATCCGCCCATTCCTCCGTTCAACCTCACTACACGAAAAAGGTAGGCGGATTGCTTTCTCGCCTACCTTGAATACGAGTCGAAGACCTGGCTCTAAGAAGATTCCGTCGCCGGGAAATCTTCGGGATTCTCTCCCTTACGGGCTCGGGACTTTCCTTCCGCAACCTTGCGCCGGCCCTTGGGGACGCGGACCCGGCCGTCCGCTGCTTCCTCCGCAGCCATCAGTACGGGGGATACTCCGGTCGCCGGACCCTCGCCGCCAAGCTCGCCCTCCTCGACCGAAGCGCCCGCGGTAGCCGACGCCATTTCTTCGGCGCTGAGGGCCGCCGCTTCGCGCGCTCTTTCCAGTTCCTCCGCCGCCTTCTCTGCGGCGATCTTCTCCGCCTCGAGCCTCTGATCTTCGGCCGCCTGGCGCCCTTCGAGCACGGCGTCGGCGATGCGCGACGTAAACAGGCGGATCGACCTCAGGGCGTCGTCGTTGCCGGGGATCACGTAGTCCACCAGATCCGGGTCACAGTTCGTGTCCACAATGGCCACGACCGGGACGCCCAATTTTCGCCCTTCCAGAACAGCGATCTTTTCCTTGTCGGGGTCAACCACGAAGAGGGCGTCGGGCAGGCCCGGCATTTCCTTAATGCCTGCCAGATTCTGCTCCAGGTGTTTGCGCTCGCGCTCCAGCCGCAGGACTTCCTTTTTCGTCAGCAGATCGTAGCGGCCGTCGCGGCTCATCTCCTCGAGTTCCTTGAGTCGCTGGATCGACTTCTGGATGGTGACGTTGTTGGTCAGCAAGCCCCCCAGCCAGCGGTGGTTGACGTAGAACATCGCGCAGCGAGTGGCTTCTTCGGCTATGGCGTCCTGTGCCTGGCGTTTGGTCCCTACGAAGAGGATGGTCCGGCCCTCCCGGGCAAGGTCGGAAACGAACCGGGCGGCGTCCTTGAAGTACTTGAGGGTCTTTTGCAGGTCGATAATGTAAATGCCGTTGCGCTCCCCGTAAATGTACTCCTTCATCTTGGGGTTCCAACGGCGGGTCGGGTGGCCAAAATGGACCCCGGCTTCGAGAAACTCCTTCATTGCGATGTTCGGCAATTCTCCTCCTCGCTCAAACTAACCCCAGCGCCGACGCCAGGCGGCCTGCTTCCCTCAGTGTTGCCTCACCGCTTCGAGAACTGGAACCGTTTGCGAGCGCCTTTCTGCCCGTACTTCTTCCTCTCTTTAGCGCGCGGGTCGCGGGTCAGGAAACCCCCTTGCCTCAGGCGAGCGCGGAACTCGGGGTTGAAGGAGAGGAGAGCACGCGCAATACCCAGTCGCGTTGCTCCTGCCTGTCCGTGAATCCCTCCCCCGCTCGCATTGATCAGCAGATCGAACTTGTTGAGCATCTCCGTCAGCGTCAGAGGCTCGCGGATTTCAACCCGCATTGCCTCCGACGGGAAATACTGCTCGAGGGTCTGCCCGTTCACCCTGATTTTGCCTTCGCCGGGGCGCAAGATCACGCGCGCCACCGCGGTCTTTCGACGGCCTGTGGCCCGAAACTGAACGACATCATCCATAAATTATTGTCTCGCCGGTTTTTGGGAAGCATTCCGAGAATGGCATCACGAATCACTCGTTCCGGCCGGGTGGCCAGAACTTGCCGGGCGGTCACTTCCTTCAGGCCGCCTGGATACCCCGTGTAGTGCCGATAGACTTTCTCGTCCAGTTTCTTCCCCGTCAGCGAAACCTTTTCGGCGTTGATGATGATGATCCCGTCCCGATGTTCAACGTAGGGGGTGTAGTCCGGAGAGTGCTTCCCCATCAAGATGCGGGCGGCCCGCGCCGCCAGCCGGCCTAACACCCGACCTTGTGCGTCGAGCAGCCGCCATCGGACCTTCCCCCGACGCGGTTTCGCAAAAAATGTCCCCACCTGCCACTCCGCCTGGTATATTAGCCCGACACTCTTATTTCTACTGGAACCCCCGCCCTTTGTCAACAAGCTTCTCCGCGCCCGTTCGCTTGCCCGGAGCGACGTCCGGCCGACCCGAGCACACGCGCCTCTGTCGTAGCCCCGCGGCGCGCGGTCGAAAAATCCATCACAATGCGATATAATAGCCGCGAGGAGGCGCCAGTCTTTGGCAGCAAAGCCGCGTGCCCTGAACAGTAATGAGTTCCGTCGCCTGGCATGGTTCCATTACCAGCTCCGCCGCTTCCTTCGCCTCAGCGAGAAGGCTGCCCGCGCCTCCGGAGTCACTCCGCAGCAACACCAGTTGCTGCTCGGCATCCGGGGCTACACCAGGCCCGGGTGGGTCACAATTTCCGAACTCGCGGAGTTCCTGCAGGAACGTCACAACGCCGTCGTGGGCCTCGTCGAACGGGCAGTGCGACGCGGTCTGGTGCGCAAGGGGCAGGGGCTGCCCGACCGCCGGTTCGTCCGCGTGCGCCTGACGGCCAGGGGCGGGACCATCCTGACGCGACTGACGAAACTCCACCGGGGAGAACTTGCCCGCATTCGGGCGCGGATCCTGGACGCCACCCGGATTCCACCAAAGACCACCATGACCTCGATGGGGAAGAAGTGACTCCGAAGACATCCACCGGCGCTGATCGAGCAGAAAACCTGAGGCGGCAGAAATGCTTTCCGGAATTCGGCGTGGCAATCGAGCCCCAGGTTGTTCTCTCTCTCTTCTGTTTATGCCGCACTGGTTGGCTTCGTTGCGGGTCTGATTGCGCAGGTCTTACAGGAGCTGATCTATCTCTTCACGAATATCTTCTTGCGGCTCAGGGGATGGGTGGTTGAGGAAGAGGGTCATCACGCCCCCTGCCAGAGACTAAGAAACGGTCCTCAACATCCCGTGATTAAGAAA
>QHZM01000029.1 GCA_003224665.1 Acidobacteriota bacterium | reverse complement strand
AATTCGCGAGTAAACGCTTTGTGTCGGGCCGTGTCAGGGCATAACGGGCGTACCGATGCCTGTACCGTTTCCATTCCCGGCGCAAGTCTTTTACAGGAGAGATTGCCAGCACTGCCAGGAACACCACGCTGGCGAGCGCGAACACATAGCGCATGCCGCGCGAAACTTTTCCCATCCCTTCGGCTTCAGACGCCATGCCCTCTCCAGGGCCATACCCACGACCAGCCGGGGCCTCTGAAAAAAGTGCCTACGAGTGTCAGAACCACCGACACGGTAATGAACCAGGTCATCACCCACCAGGACACGGGCCGGGTTCGCAAGAATTTCCACGCCGGCTGCCCTTCCGGCTTCAAGAAGGAGGAGAACAACAAAGGGCCTGCGACAGCAACCGTAGGCACGAGGACCGTCCAGGCCCGGAAAATCGCCAGGAAAGCCACCAAGGCTACCAGGATCGAGAGAAACACCTTGAAGCGGAGAGCGCGATTCCCTGCCCAGAGCGGTTCACCTTGGACGTTCACGTTGAAATAGGGGATGACGACGAAAGCCACCACCACCAGGGTAGGGATGATAATCCCCGCCACCAAAGGCGGGAAGTAATGAAGTAATTCCTGCAAGCCCAGAAAGTACCAAGGTGCCTTGGCCGGGTTGGGCGTGACCAGAGGATTGGCTAACTGCTCAAGCGGGGCATCCCAAAGGAGCGCGATTCCCACCAGCACGATCACCATAACCTGAAAAGCGATACTCTCGCGAAGCAGGAGGTGAGGAAAGGACATTAACTGCCGACCCGCATCCCCTTTGACTTTAGCGGAGGTCTTTTTGGTAATGAAGACAATGCGCTGTGGATTCTTCAGCGCGTCTGAACCAAACCCGGTCTCGTAGCTATTCTTCTTTTCGACCATTTTCTTCTTGGAAGGTCTCTTTCACAGTCAGACCGCCATCTTTCTGGATCCGCCAGAAGTGAACGCCGACCAGCACGATGGCGATGAGGGGCAGGATAACGCAATGCAGGACATAAAACCGAAGCAAGGCGTTTTCGCCGACCAGGTTGCCACCCAGCAGCATGAAACGAACCGGCCTGCCCAGAATCGGCATCGCGGAAATGATGTTGGTCCCTACCGTGATGGCCCAAAAGGCCAGTTGGTCCCAGGGTAGCAGGTAGCCCGTGTAGCTCAAGAAAAGCGTGACCAGGAGTAATCCGACGCCCACCACCCAGTTGAACTCGCGAGGAGGCCGGTACCCGCCGCGGTAGAAAACGTGGAACATGTGCCAGAAGACGGCAACGACCATCGCCTGCGCAGCCAGCCGGTGAAGATTCCGCAGGAAAACCCCGTTGGAAACGACGAAGCCGAGGTCTTTCATGTCGCGGTAGGCCTGCGGGACGGCGGGGTGATAGTAGAGCATCAGCAGGATGCCCGTTATCACGAGGACCACGAATAGAAAAAAGGTGATCGAACCGAGATAATACGTGGCACGAACGCGCAAGGACTTGTCCCGCACCTTCACCGGCAGCGCGTGCAGGAAGAGGTTGCCGAAGACGGCGAGACTCCGCGTCCGGTTGGTGCGTGCCGGGCCACGGCGAAAAATGGATTTCCAGACCTGTGTCGCACGCAATCGACCGAACGCCTGAGCGAGGGAACTTGTAGCCACAGGCCTCCTCACACTTTCAGGATCTGGCTGGGTTTCACAACTTCAAGTTTATCCACCATCAGCTCACCCTCTGCAGTGAGCGTAATGGCGAAATGGGGCAGAGGGCGTGGAGCGGGCCCTTCGATTTTGGTGCCATCGGGTCTGAACTTACTCCCGTGGCAGGGACAGGCTATCTGATCGGCTTCCGGCTTCCACTGGGTAATGCAGCCGAGATGCGTGCAGACTGCCGAGACGGCGTAAAAGCCCTCTTTCGTCCGCACGATGTACACCTGCTGGTCCTGAAGGTACGTCATGGAGTTGACCGGAAACAGGTCGGGGTTGCCTGCCCGAAAGGTTGGAGACGGTTCGAACAGCACGTTGGGCGAAAGAAACCGGTAGGTGACCACCGCTGCGCCAAGGCCCGCGATCCCCAACGCGACCGAGGCCACCTCGTTGAAAAAATCACGGCGGTTGGCGTCCCCTCCGGGTGAAGGTTTCTCGGGTTCGCTCATTTTCGTCCGATGATCTTCTCGACGGGGATGATTTTCGGATCGCGATCGAAAACCTCGAATGCTTCCATCGTGATGGTGTGCGCCGGGCATCGTTCGGCGCACAGACCGCAGCGGATGCAGATCGTTTCGTCCTTCACCATGACCGAGCCTTCGCTGGCTGTCAATTCTTGAGCCTCCAAGTGTTGCAAGATCCCCTGATGAAAGCCGGCCTCCGCGGCCAGGCGGCCCTGGGTCTCCTCGGAAAACCTGACCTGGCTCAGGGGCACCAGTTGGAGGCAGTTTTCGGGACACACGTCCACGCAACCGCCGCACAGAATGCACTCCGTACCTTCGGCTTCATTGCCATCGAAGATGGTGTTGACCCAGCACTGAAGACAACGCGACGCCTCCCGTCGGGCCTGATCCTCCGTGTAACCTGTTTCGACTTCCGCCACCCCCGTCCGCCGGTCGAGCGGGATCACAGGGACCTGAAGACGGGAATACTCATCAAAGTCCGCCGCCATCTGGTGATGGTCGAGCACGGTGACTTGCACGTACCTGGGCCGAGGTTTCCACCCCGCTCCCAGCAGATAACGGTCGATCTGTTCGGCCGCTTTCTTGCCGTCCGCCACCGCGCTGATGATGAGGCGCGGCCCGAAGGCGATATCACCCGCCGCAAAAATTCCGGGCGCGGTAGACATCAGAGTGTCGGGGTTAACTTTGACCATCCCTTGGCGGGTGGTCTCGACTCCGTCGGCGGGAGCGAGGAAAGATAGGTCAGAGGCCTGACCGATCGCCAGGATGGCCGTGTCGCAGGGAATGATGCTTTCCGTTCCAGCTTCGAAGGTGGGATTGAATCGGTGCTGGACATCGAATACCGAGGAGCAGCGGATGGTCTCAAGTCCGCTGACCTTTCCGTTCGCGCCGATAAATCGCTTCGGTCCGAGCGAAGGATGGACCTTCAATCCCTCCGACAGACCTTCTTCGATTTCATCCTCGAAAGCGGGCATCTCCTCGCGCGATTCCAGGCACACGAGGTGAACTTCCCGCGCACCCATCCGCAGCGCTGCGCGTGAGACGTCCATCAACTCCTTCATGGCGACATCCAGTTCGCTCGGGGTCAAGCTGTCGGGCAGGAGCGAACTGCTGAGAGTTTCCAGCGTCAACTGTTGCTGCCGGCGCAGGGCGGAGCGCGCCACGTCGATGGCCACATTGCCCCCACCAATCACCACCACCCGTTTGCCGATGGAAAATCGGTAGCCGAGATTCACGTTGAGCAGGAAATCGATACCCTTCACGACGCCGTCCAGATCGTTCCCCGGCACGGTCAGGTCGCGGCTGCGGTGCAGTCCCAGAGCAAGCAGGAAAGCCTTGAAACCTTGTTGGCGAAGATCAGCCAGCGAAAAGTCCCTGCCCAGGCGCGCGTTCAGCCGGAGTTCGGGGCCGAGATCAAGGATTTCGCGGACCTGCGCCTGGAGAACGTCTCGCGGCAGGCGGTATTCCGGGATGCCCAGACGCATCATGCCGCCCGGCACTTGCGAGGCCTCAAAGACCGTCACGGGATAGCCGAGCAGTGCCAAGTCGTGCGCGGCGGAGAGCCCTGCCGGCCCGGAACCTATAACGGCCACTTTCTCGGGATGAGTGATCTTCGGCTTTTCCGGAAAGACATCGATGGGGTTACGAGACTCCGGCCCGTAGCGCTCGGTGACGAAGCGCTTGAGCGCGCGGATGGAAATCGGAGCGTCCAAATGCCCGCGCCGGCAGGCGGTCTCGCAGGGGTGACCGCACACGCGACCGCAAATCGAGGCGAAAGGATTAGGCTCGCGGGCGTACCGGTACGCTTCTTCGTACCGCCCCTCAGCGATGAGCGTCACGTACCGCCCCGCCTGCGTGTGCACCGGACACGCCTGCATGCAGGGGAAGTTGGACTCCAGCCAATCGAGATCGACGAGCTTTGAACGAGCTTTCATCCGGACGATTCCCCGGGTCTCGAATGTTCCTATTTTTTCACGGTAAGTTCAACGTTGACCGTGCCGCTCGAAGCGTCGACCGCCAGCGTAACAGGTTTCCCCTCCTCACTCCACGTCTTCAATGTGTAATGACCGGATGGGACGTTCTCGATTTCAAAGGTCCCCTCCTTGTCAGTGACAGCAAAATAGGGCGTGGATACGACGACAACGTAACCGGACATCTCCAGGTGAACGTTGCAGAGGAGCGAAGCGGCGCCCAGATCGTTGAACTGGAACGACTTCTTCACGCCCTGAGGCCAAGTCCCCAGATTATGCGCCAGCTTTTTGTTCCCACTGACCGATGGCCAGTAGACGTTGTGGCCCACGCGGTCGCTATTCAGGAAGTCCACCGTGGTGCCCTTGAGTACGATCATCACATGAGGGATGAAGGTCATTTTCTTCTGGTCGATCACCGCGTGCTGAGCTGGCGGATCGAAATTCTTGCCCGGAATCGCCTCCGCATAGACAGCGATGTTCTCGGCCGAGCGAATGCCCTGGACGGTCACTTTGCCTTTGATTTCTCCCGCCCAGCTCAAGCGCGTTGAGAGACCGCCGAAAAGGATGAAGAACAAGAGAATTGCTCTGGTCCCAAAGTATTCCATACTTTACCTCGCTTGAATTGGTTTCCCATTACGTGCCCCGCGGGAAGCTCACAAATCAGAAAGAGTAATCGATCCCAGTCGCAAAGCCGCTAGGCCGAAAGAATTTGCCGGGCTCGCCCGCCGACTGCTCCCATTTGCGCTGGTACTCAAAAGCTACTTTGATATTGCTACGAACCAGGAATTGCACGCCCGGCCCATAGCGATTTCTCGTGTTTCGACGCGAAACCCCATTGAGAAAGTCGGTCGGTGAATTCACAGCGTCGAACCGCATGATCCCGATGAGCCATGGGTAAAACCAATACTCTGCTTCGGCGAAGCCTCCATTGAAAGTGACCGGAGGCCCCTGGTCCAAGCCGAAAGTTGTGAAGTTGGGAATAAGATTGGCGTCATGGCCGTACATTCCTAGTCCATAGAGCTCGAATTGGCGGTACTTGAATCGGAAGTCGCCACCGACCCGATAAAACGGCTCGTGAATCACGCCGAATTCCGGAAAAGCGACGCGGTCGGCGTTAAGTGCATTTCGACCGTAGTAGTAAAAGCTTCCCAAGCGCAGGGAAGTGTGGTCGCGCGGACCCGTGGGCCCTGCCGCTTGGACCTCTTTCCGGACGCTGGCATCTCGCTCGAGGTTAAACCGTTCTGACACCCGGATATAAACGTCCTTGGAGTTACGCGATGCCGGGTCGCCGTTGTTGCCGTTCAGCAGGGTAGCCGACCAGGAGAAATTCCCGTCGTTAGGATAGCCACCGATTTCGATCCCACGCTGAGACGCGCCGAGCGCAAAGGGATTCGCTGTGGTTCCCGGCAAAGACGCAATGTTGCTCGTCTGGCCGTAAATATCATAGTCGCTGAGGTTGATGGTCCTGGCCTGGGTAAAGGGCAGGTCCAATTCGAACTGCCCGAAGCGAACGTTGAGAGCGTCCTTGGGCAACCTGATGTAATGGCCGAGGTCGTTTACTTTCAGGTATCCGTCCCCAAGACCCCCTTCGGCACCCGATCCCTCTGCGGAGATGTCATCGTCAACCCAAAACGAGATGTTCGGTCCGAAGCTCCCCGCGGCGATTATCGCAAAAGTGTCAGGAGTGAACAGGTCCGTTCGAGGCAGGAAACCCAAAGCCAAAGGCTGCTTGGAGTTGTAGGTGGCGAAACCCGAATACCGGAAGCCAATGGGAATGGTTCCCGGAATTTCCCCTGGATAAATGGCCTTTGGAAATGCTTCACGCTGCGCCTTCGCCCCCAGCATCACGGGGGGCTCCTTTACGAAGGTTTCGTCGTCTTTGGGGAACTTGAAGCCGTTCTTCTTGAATGCTTCTCCGAAGTCGTTGAGCTCCGTGAAGTTATTGTGACAGGTCGTGCATGAGGTCTGATATTTACGTGCAAACGCAGGTATCGCAGATGTGCGGGGGATCGCTCCAAGGAACAGCCAGAAGAGATAGCTCACCCCGAAAGCAGTAGCCAATAAGCTTGCCTTTGACGCTCGACGCAACATTTAGTAATCCTCCCTTGTCGCGGCTGACACCACTCGCGGCCGCATATAAGATGCTCACTTCCCCTTGTCTTTCAAAGCACTCACCGCTCTATTCCGTACCATCGTCATTTTACCACCCAAGCTTAGGCCCTTCGTCCGAGTGACGACCATGAGCTAGGTCACAGACCGTTGTGATGGCCGTCACATAGACCTCCGCAGGCGGGCAACACCGCATTCACCCCCGAAATAGTCCCGACCTACCATTCGGGCTTCACTTAGGGGGAAGACAGAGAGAGGGATCTACGAGCCCTGTGACAAGGAGGTCCCTTGATCAGAGCGCAATGCGTTT
>QHZM01000028.1 GCA_003224665.1 Acidobacteriota bacterium | reverse complement strand
CACGCCGACCATGGTGACTATGGCGAAACTCCATACGATCTTCCTCAACCGGCTGCGCGTTCTGAGCAGAAAAGCGAAACACATCGGAAAGGCCAGGGCGACCGCAAGCGCCAGATCGTTGGGATTTCCATAAATTCCATTGAGGAAACCCGTCAGGCGATCCGCGACGAGTCGGGATTTCAGGAGTGATATCACGCTGACCGTGGCGACGGCGCCGGCCTGCACAAAAAGCAGCATGGTGAGCCGCTTCAGGGTCTTCGCGATCAGCATGATGCCGATGGTCATCACCACAACTTTGGAGAACTCCAAGAAGACCACTTCGAAGGCTCCCCCGCGCCAGACGGGAGAAAAAGGGACGGTCAAGGCCAGTTGCGCGAAAAGCAACACCAAGTAAAACGCCTCCCTCGGCAGTCGGTTGAGGGGCGCTCGGCCGCTGAGCACGCTAATCGCTAAAGTTGCCGCCGCCACAATGCCCGTCACCTTCCCCAAGGGGAGCATATTCAAAGCGGATATCCAGTCCGTGGGTCGCGCAAAGTACACGACGATAAATGCAAGCAGTGCGAGGTATGCAGCAGGCATCGGCTCCTTAACTTCAAATCCGGACGGGGCAGACACGGGGCTCTTGCGGGCCGACCCTGGATTTACCGTACCCATATCTCCCTCTTCCCCTTCAGAAACAAGACCAGGGCTAATGCAGCGGCTGTATTCAAAACGACAAAAGTTAGCGCGATTTCCGCCACACGGCTGAACATTCCGAGCCTCGGCCGAAATACCGCCATCCCAGCCAATCCGTAAAAGACCGACTGCAACACCGCAGCCAGTCCGTAGAAAGTTCCCTTCAACGAGACCGAGCCCGCGAAAATTGTCGCCAAGGCAAAAGGGACCACCAGTCGCAGCAGCTTATGGCTTACGAATTCAAAGCGGACGGGATTCCTGCGGGTCAGCAGCCAAGGCGCCAACTGGACCAGCTGGTAGTTCCCGACCAGCGTCCGCAGTTTTCGCCGGAATTCTCTTTGCCAGGGAGCCAGCGCATCGAAAGCCCGCGCTCGCGGTTCGAAGACCACTCGCTTACCCTGGCGGGCTACGTGGAACGGCAAATAAACGTCATCGAGCAGGGTTCCCGCGGGGAGTGGCACCAGCAGCTCCTTCCGCACCGCATACAGAGCGCCCGTTGCCCCAACCACCGAACTTGTTGCACTCTCCCATTCTCGAATCTTCTTCTCAATCCTCCAGTAAAGGCCCAAGCCTTCGCCGCGAAGCCCCCCTCTCCGGGGCTCAACCAGGATTAATTCGCCACTGACACAGCCGACCGAAGAGTCCGCAAAATTAGCCACCAGACGGAGGACCGCGTCGCAGTCGATGAACTGCCGGGCGTCGGTGAACACCACAATTTCTCCCCGCGCCATCTCAATCCCTCTGTTGAGGGCTGAGGCCTTCCCTTCGTTCTCTGGCAACGCGAGGAACCGAAAGTGTTCGCTCGCATGAGCCGCAAGAATCTGGTTGGTTGCGTCCGTGGAGCCGTCCGAAACCACGATGACTTCGAGTCGGTCCTCCGGGTAATTCAACCTGACGAGGTTTCGTAATTTTTCAGGCAGAGCACTTGCTTCGTTGTATGCGGTGATCACGATGGAAACCGAGGGCGTGATTTGGGCGGCGCGGACCGATTTTGGCCGCCACCGGCTGCGCAAGTACAACCAAAGCGGGTAGCCCAGGTAGGTGTAGCCGATGAGCCCCACACATCCCCAGAAGGCCAACTTCATCGCGCCCCCCTTCTCAGCAGCACGATCTTCACGGATCGAAAGATAACAACGAGATCCAGGCTGAGACACATGTGCTTGATGTAGTAGAGGTCATACTTCAGCTTTTCCATCGATTCCTCGAGCGAGGCGCCATAGCGGTAGCAGACTTGGGCCCAGCCGGTGATCCCCGGACGAATGACGTGGCGCAAATGGTAGTAAGGGATCTCGCGGCTCAGCCACTCGACGAACTCAGGTCGCTCGGGTCTTGGGCCGACGAAACCCATATCGCCGCGCAGGACATTCCAGAGTTGTGGAACCTCGTCTAACCGGGTGTCCCGAAGCCAACGCCCCACCCGCGTGATCCGGGGGTCGTCACTTCCGGCCCACGCAGGGCCGGTTTCAGCCTCCGAGTTCCAGAGCATGGTGCGGAACTTACAGCAGGTAAAGATCTCACCATTCCTTCCCACGCGGTTTTGGCGGTAGAACACCGGGCCCGGAGAACTAAGTTTGACGGCAAGGGCAATCAAGGGGATGAACGGCAACAACAGGACCAATAAGGTCACCGCCACGATGATGGAACTCAGCCGCCGGATCAGGAACAGCCAGAAATTCAATCGAAAGCCTTCCGAAAAAATGAGCCAACTCGGGAGAAGGCCCCCGATCTCGATTTTTCCAGTAATCTTTTCGATCAGCCCTGCGGCGTCTTCCACCTTGATGCCCCTCAATCGGAGCTCCAAGAGCTCTCGAACGGGCATCGTTCCGCGTCGATCGCCCATGGTCACGATGATGCGGTCCACGCCGCGGTTCTTCGCCTTCTCAAGGAGGTCAACCGCGAGCGCCTCACGGGTCGGCGAATCACCCCCCGCTGACCTGCTCCACCCGACGACATCCATCCCGAGCTCGGGCCTGTCGCGCAGGGCTCCGACCAGGAAATTGGCGCGATCGCCCCTGCCCAACACATAAACGCGTTCACGCAGAAACGGTTGACGGATGACCCAGGCGTAAATCGATCTCCAGCCGAACAATGCCAGGGTTAGGATCAGAAGCCCAAAGACGAACGTCTGGTTCCCGAGCATGAAGCCCGGAAACAAAATTCCAATTCCGGCGAGCAAGAAAGACAGCAAGCTCAAGACAACGAGCAGGCGGAAGTAAGTCTCATAGGAAGAAGGTAAGCGATGCGAGTCATAGAGGTCGAAGTAATCCAGGCACAACAAGACGATGGCCGTGACACCCAGGATCTTGTAGAAACCGTGCTGGTATGCGAGCACCGACATCGAATCTTCCCCCAAACGGAGGAGGGCGCCGAGAACGAAGGAAGTACAAACGATCAGCACTTCGCCGACCGCAAGGATCAGGATCCGCGTGGGGTAATAAATGTTGAATAGTCGGATCACAGCGTCATACCCCTCGGGGTTCACTTCTTCGTTTCGGGCGTGGTGGCGTAATATTGCGAACCATAGGAATACTCAGGCTTCACGCGATTGAGCACAACGCCCACGATCTTCTTACTGGCAAATTCCTGGCAGGCCTTCCGCGCCAAGTCGTGCGGCGTCGCGTCGGACTGAACCACGATCAGCACACCGTCCAAGTATTCCGCCAGCAGTTTCGCGTCTGAAACCGGGATAACGGGCGGAGAATCCATAATAATCCAGTCAAAGGCGGGGCACAGGCGACGCAGCAGCAACCTGAGGCGGCCATTCCCGATCAGTTCCGTCGGGTTGGAGGCCGCTTTGCCGCCGGCGATGAAGAACAGGTTCTCGAGTGGTCCGCGCTGGAGGATCGCTAATTCATCTTTTGCACCACTGAGATAGTCCGACAACCCAGGAGAGCGGGAAGCGCCCAGCGAGAGGTGCATCCGTGAATACCGGAGGTCGGAATCCACGAGGAGAACACGTTGCTCCCGTTGCTGAACAAGGACCTGTGCCAGATTGGCGGCCACAACCGTCTTGCCCTCCGAAGGCAGGGGGCTTGTGACCAGCAGGCTCTGCAACGGTAGCTGTTCCCGAATCAAGGAGAGATGGGACCGCAGGGTCCGGAATTCCTCGACCCCCACGACGGGATTTCGTCTGTCGAAAAACAGCATCATCTTTCGGTCCGGATTCCACAATGACTGGGAACAGCGCTCCATCAATAGCACGCGCAGCTCGGCAGCCCCTGAAGGGAGTTCGGCCGGGGGGAGGACTGCCACCCCCTTGCCGTCCCCAGGAATCACGGTCGGCCGTTCCAAGTCCAAAGGACTGCCGTTCTCCGTTTTCTGCTGTTCGGCCTTTTTCAACGCTTCGTGAAGTCGGCTCATAAAGCTCTTTGTTCCAGGAATTCCCTTGCTACTCGGGTCGTCGCAACCGGTCCATCAGAATCCCAAGAAGCTGTAGCGAATGCGGCCTGTGTGAATTACCGGAGTCATCATGGTTGCTGCCGCCGAGCACCGGCGACGTGGCGGAGCGCTCGGTCCCCCGGAATTCAAGTTCCCGAGCCACCTCCTCAACGACAGAGGCGGGGACCGGTCTCTGGCCTTTGGCCATGGCCGAAATCAGCGCGTGCTCACACAGCAAATTGATGACGCGAGGAATCCCACCCGTATGCTGGTGCATAACCTCGACCGCTTCCGGAGCGAAAATCGGCTGACCGTCGCAGCCCGCAATGCGGAGACGCTCGGCCACATAGCCGCACACCTGCTTCAGCGTCAGGGGATATGTCTTACAGCGGAGCACGATGCGCTGGCGGACCTGCCGGAGCTGCGGTTGGTTCAACTTGTCTTCGAGTTCGGGCTGGCCGGAGAGGACGATCTGCAACAGCTTCTCGGTGGAGGTCTCAAGGTTCGTCAGCAACCGAATCTCTTCCAGAACCTCCGGGGACAGGTTCTGAGCCTCGTCCACGATCAGCACGGCAGGCTCACCGGCACGGTACCGCTCCAGGAGCCACTGGTTCAATCGAATCAGCATCTGGCTCTTTAATCGCGATTCGTAGCCGATTCCGAAGTCGGTCATCATGAAGTCCAAAAATTGGGTCACGTTCAACCGCGGGTTGAAGAGAAAACTCGTCGCCACTCGCTCGCTCCGCAGCCAATCCAGAACCTTGTTCAAGAGCGTGGTCTTGCCCGTGCCCACCTCCCCCGTGAGCAGAATGAACCCCCTCCGTTTCTTGATCCCATACATCAAGCACGCAAGGGCTTCCTGGGTCTCCGGGGTGGGGAACAGGAAACGCGGATCGGGATTGACGTTGAACGGGTTTTCACGCAAGCCGAAAAACTTCTTGTACATAATCGATCCTAGCTACGCCTCGACCAGTTTGCGCGTGCGCAAGGTCTTCTTGCGGGCCGAATCATTCCACTTCTTTCTCTTCACGCTCCCCAGGGTTGGGATCATGGCAAGCGTCGGCAACTTGAGGTAGAAGTGAATGTCTCGGTCCGTTCGTAGCGATTTGTCCCGCATCTCGAGCACAAGTGCTAAAGCCAATCCGATAGCCAATCCGCCTCCCAAGCCTCCGGCGGTAAAGAGCACCCTATCCGGGAACGATGGCTTGTCCGGCTGGTCCGCAGGATCCAACACGCGGAAGTGCTCTCCCTGTTGCTTACTTTCAAGGTCAGTCGAGATATCGGATTGTTTCTTTTTGGACAACAAATCGCCGTAAAAGAGAAGTGCCGCCTGGTAGTCGCGGGTGAGCCCTTTGTATTCCTGCTCGACCTCAGGGCTCAACTGTACCCGTGCCTGGGAAATCTTAATTTGTTCTGTCAGGTGTTCTTGCTGACGCGTCTTGGCGCGGATCGTCTCTTCAAGAGCGTACATTTGGTCACGCAATTGTTGGATTTGGACGGGTTCAAGCCGGGGAGTGTCGTCGCCTTTATCCGTCTCGGGCGGGTCCGGTTTGGCCGCGCCGGCCTCCTCGTTGGACTTTTTGAGCTGCTCGATGGCCGATTTCGTCTTCATGACATCCGGATGGTCGTCGGTGTACCGGGCTTGAAGCTCGGAGAGATGATTCTCTTCGGCAGCGAGACGCTGCCGGATCGCCCCACGTGGCTTGTTGGCTGTTTTGGCAGCATTCCAGGCCTCGACCTGTTCCGCCAGAAGCGACGTGGCGTAAGACTTATCCTGTTGCGCTCGGTACAGCGCTTCCGTTACCGCCTCGAGCCTCGCCTCGAGGGAAGACAAGATGGTCAAATTCGATTGCGCTTCATCGGGGAGGACGCCAAGGTGCTTCTTTTTGAACTCCGCGAGTCTTGTGTCCTGTTCGTCCAGCTTGCGCTTTGCGTCCTCGACTTGATCCTGAAGGAAAATCGTCGTGCCGCGGGCGGTCTGCGCGCTCTGATTAAGACTTTCCTCGACAAACATCGACGTGATCTCGGCGCAAACCTGCTGGGCCAACTGCGGATTGCTGTACGTGAAGGTGATCATGAATCCCGGGACCCCCCCCTCCCGAGTTTTGACCAGGCTTTTCGCGGGTTCCAACTTGACTGCTTTTTGCATCGTCCCGACCATCTCCTCCAAGGAGTCCTGGCTGCCCCCTTTTTTGTACAGTCCGAAACGTTCAATCAGCGGTTGCAAACGAGTCCGACTCAGAACCTGTTGTTGCATGATGGCGAGTCGGACGAGAAGATCCGATGTGAGCACCGGCCTCACAAAATTGACCGGCACCGTCTGCTGCTCGATCAACACCAGTGCCTGGGACTGGTATTGGGGGGGCAGGATCAACGCAAGCCCGTAGCCGGCAGGCGGTCCAAGCAAGAAAGGGATGAGGATCGCCCATTTCCTCCGGCGCAGGGCCGTCGTGTAATCACTGAAAGTCAGCTCTCGATACTCGAGCATGAAATCTCCCGCTGCCGGCAGCCCCCAAGGGCTCGGACACAGCTAATCCAATTTGATCGGCCTCGCGCTCCAGTTGATGCCGATGCCTCCCACGTGTCGCAACAAGGTCTCGCCGCAATTCGACACAAAACAGGTGGGGATGATGGCAGATTGAATCTCCAGGTGATAATTCACAAAAAGACTTGTATTTTCCATGAGCCGGCGGCTCAAGCTCACTCCTGCCCATTAGATTCCGCTCCAAAGAGCACGCCGGAGCCGCCCGTTGAGTTGCGTATGAAAGAAAGATTTACGCCGCTGGTCCGGAATTCATACACCAGCGAGTCGTAAGTGCTCAAACGCGTACTCTTCGCGATCCTCCCCTGCGGCTGAGCAAACTCAGTAAAGGTAGGCCCCCCGGAGAGTTGAAGTGAAAGCCTCCCTGTCAAGCTGCGTCCGTAAGACAGGAGGACGCCACGTCCAAGGGACTCGCCACTCGCCGAGGGTAAGGCGCGATTGCGAATATCGAACCGGGTGAAACTGTGTACGTAGGCAATGGAGAGCGTATCGATGCGACTCAGATAGAAGTGATAACCGCCCAAGAAAAGCCAGTTATTGCTGTTGATAAACCCTGAACCAAGAAAATTAAGTGTGCCATAGGCGGCCGTTGCGCTGATGGACGACCGCCGTCCTGCCTGATAGGTCACCTGCGTCATAGCCACGTTGCTGATGCGCCGGGATGAGCCAGTCGAAATCGTCTGGTTTGGCTCGAGCAGCGGATTCGTGTTGATGAAACCGGCGCCACCCACCCGCGCCCCAACGCTCTCGAAGCCGCTGAAGCCGGCGAATCCAAACGGCGATTCCGGTAGGAAAGTCAGATTGTCACCCATCTCCAGAGCCCAGCGACCTCGTTGGAGACTCTGCATCACGCCCAACCTGTGAATCATTAGAACCGGAGCCGAAAGGGTCGTGGGGTTGGCTTTGTAGCGGCGGTTGTAAACGCTTGCGCCACCCGCGTAGTCGAAATCCATTGCCGACCGTCTTCGCACGCGTCGCAGGGAGACCCTCCCCATAAACCTGCTGAACGTTTCGAGCTCCGAGCCACGCCCCCCGCCCTGACCATTTGTGTCGGCATATCCGGTCCACTGAAAAGAGGGAATGATATAACTGGCGGTGGCCCGTGAAGGTCCCGGGGCGAGTTCTTCCGGTCCGGCGACCGCCGGCATTTCCAGCACCCCCGGATTAGTTTCTTCTGTCTCTGCCGAAGAGCCGCTCTCGGCGGATTGGCTGCTCTCCTCGCCAGAGGCCGATGAGGGAGCCTGACCCGGCTGACTGGACTGCGCCTCCGCCTGCCGTGTCCGCAATCCAATACTGCAAATTAACAGAAGCAACACCGTCGTCAGCAACCTCCCCTGCCCCGTCATCGAGTCGTGTCCCTATGGAACGATGATGGTATCGCCAGGTTTCAATACGATGTTTTGTTCAGGCATATCCCCCCGTATCACCTTTTTATAGTTAAAGGGATAGCGGAGGTGTTTGCCGTTCTCGATCCGCAGCACGTATACTTTCTTGCGGTCGGCGAATAGTGTGAAACTTCCTGCACTCCCAAGCGCCTGGAGAATCGTCATGTTGGCCAGCAAAGGAATCGCACCAGGCCGAGTCACTTCGCCCAATACATAAACACGCCGGCTGTTGATTTGGACCGGAATTACCGTGACTTGAGGTTGGTTCACGTACTTCTTCAGCAGCTCGGCGATCAGCAACGCGAGCTGGACCGGCGTAAGACCGGCGGCCTGGACATCGTGGATGAGCGGCAACGAGATTTTTCCGTCCGCCCTGACGGGCAGTTTGACGGAAAAATCCGGCTCCTTCCAGACGCTCACTTCCAGAAGGTCGTCCGGACCGATTACGTAACCCGCCGGATCGAATCCCGGCTGAGGCGGCGTCTCGGGAGTCGCCTCACGACCGTGTGACACGGCGGTTTGTTTTGGAATATTGACCGCCTTCCCGGTCTGCTGCGCAGGGGCTGCGACCCCGAGGGCAAGAATAAACACAAGCGCCCCTGCGACGCTGGATTGTCTCATTCGCTTCCTATCTCCGAGGTCGAAGGTTCCGCGCGACTTTCCAAGCCAATTTGCTTTAATTTGTAAAGTAACGCCTTGTAGCTGATTTGAAGCTCCCTGGCTGCCCGTTTGCGGTTCCAGTGGGTTCGCTCGAGAGACTTCAAGATCATCTCCCGCTCGGCTTGCCGGGATGCAGCTCGAGCCACCTCTTTCAGCGAAAGCTTCTCTCCCCCCGGTTGATACGGATGGGGCTCCAAGGGTGTCTGCTCTAAATCGGCGAGGGCCAACTGTTCGTCCCCCAAGGCAATAATTTTCTTGACCGTATTCTCAAGTTGGCGGATATTTCCGGGCCACGAATACTCCAAAAGAGCGCGCATCGTCGAAGGACTTAGGGACGGCTTGGGGTGAGCGAACTGAGCCGAGTACTTGGTCAGAAAGAAATCCACCAGCCCCGGAATATCTTCCTTGCGGCGACGCAGAGGCGGCAGACGGAGGCAAACCCCGTTCAGCCGATAATAAAGTTCTTTCCGCAACCGCCCGGAACGAATATGTTCCTCAAGATCCCGGCTGGAGGCCGAAATCACGCGTGCACGCAGGACGCGCTCGTGCGGCAAGGTGTCGCCGTCGGGCAGGATGTGCAGCAACTTGGGTTGGCAAAAGGCACTGAGGTCGCTGATTTCGTCCAAAAACAGAGTCCCCACGCCTGACAACATTCGCCCACTGCCCCGCAGTTCCTTCCCTGCAAACGGCTCTTCAAGCAAATTATCCGAGAGCATCGTGCACACGACTTTGACGAATGCTTGATCGCGGCGCTCAGACAGCCGATGAATTCGCTGGGCCAAGACCTCCTTGCCGGTTCCGCTGTCGCCCAACAACAACACCGGGATTTCGGTCGGACCGATTTCGGTTATGATGCGCTCGATGTCCCGAACTTCTGGGCTTTGTGACTCCCGATGGAAAGGTTTCTCTGGAGCGCACACTGGAGATGCGGTTTCCGTGACTGGCTTCAGACGGTTTACATCCATCGGTTTCCTCTTGGAGTCTGCTTCCGGCCCCTTTCAGAATTCAGCGGGTCAACTCAAGACTGCACGCCTTGGGCCAACCGAGCCGCACTCTAGGGAGGCGTCAGCCGTGTTGCCGTCAAAGCTTTAGCTGACAATAAGCTACCGCAGAAGACCGGGCATCTGTACCTGCCGAGGTTCATAGACATGCCATGGAAGTTCCACTTAATGGAAGCGATTTTCCTCTATCATGCCATTTTGTAATTGTGTTGGCGTTGGTAAGTGGGTTGCAGCAGCCTTCAATGGTAACCCAAAGGCGACTGCAAAATCGATGTTTCAAGACGGACGGTAGTCGGGTTGAGGACGGCGAAAGGTTTTCACCTCGTCTATGCCCAAGGAACTTGAGGATATTGTCGGCTTCAAGTTAAGGGAGCCGGCGGCGACAACTGCGGTATGGCGCAATCTGCCCCCAGTGTGGCAGGCAGCGGTTCTGGGCATTTTGGTTGGGTATCTTTACCACACGATATTGTGGCAATTAATTCTGAATTGGCGGAATGACCCCAACTTCTCTCACGGATTTTTTGTTCCGCTCTTTTCGATATTCGTGGTCTGGAGGGAACGGAAACAAATAGGGTCGCTACCGCCTTGCCCTTCCTGGATCGGGCTGCCCATTATGGCCGGCGCCCTGGGGGTCCTCATCCTTGGCGTGCTCGGAGCTGAACTCTTCCTCTCCCGCTCTTCATTCATCCTCTTGCTGGCGGGCTTGATCATCTACTTCCTGGGTTATTCATATTTCAAACGCTTGGCGTTCCCATGGGGATTTCTTTTCCTTATGATCCCTCTCCCCGCAATCATCTTCAATCAGATAGCGTTTCCTCTGCAGCTGGTGGCCTCGCAAGTTGCCGGCTCACTGCTTAGCCTTTTTGGCGTTCCCGTCCTTCGGGAAGGCAACGTCATTCAGCTTCCGGCGATGTCGCTTGAGGTGGCTCAGGCTTGCAGCGGGATCCGCTCGCTTCTGTCGCTGGCGACGCTTTCGATCATCTACGGTTATCTCCTCGAATCGAGAACCCTTCCTCGAATGATTTTGTTGATCGCCTCGGTCCCTATCGCAATCGTCGCCAACAGCCTGCGTGTGGTTGGCACTGGACTTCTGGTCCACTATTGGGACCCGGCAAAGGGCGAAGGTTTCTTCCACACGTTTGAGGGCTGGGTTATCTTTGTCCTTTCGTTGGGAATGCTGTTTTCGCTTCATGGCCTGATACTTTTCGTCGAGCGCCGGCGATCAGGGAGGGAGCTTGACGGATCGCACTAACGCCTTACTTCGCTTTCTCGTCGTCCTGGCTCTGCTGGCGGGCACGGCCCTATTCATCCATTCGCATAGCCAGGCAGAGAATTTGCCACCGCGGATGCAATTGACCGAATTGCCCTTGATGTTGGGAAATTGGTCAGGGACAGACGTCCCGATCTCGGACGATGTCCGAGAAATCTTGGGTCCCGGGAACTTCGTTCAGCGCGTTTATCGCCGTGCCTCCGAGGAGCCTTATGTTGACCTCTTCCTGGCCTATTTCCCCACCCAACGCACGGGTGCAACGGTCCACTCCCCACAGAATTGCCTCCCGGGCGCGGGGTGGGTGCCCGTAGAGTCCGGTCGAATTCACTTGCCCCAGCCCGATGGAAGAATCGCCACAGTCAACCGGTATGTAATCGCCAAAGGCTCGGAACGACAGCTTGTTGTGTATTGGTATCAGGCGCACGCGCGAATTACAGCCAGCGAGTATTGGGCAAAGTTCTACCTTGTCGCTGACTCTATCCGCTTGAATCGGAGTGACGGGGCGCTTGTCCGTGTGATCACACCGCTCGTCGAAGGGGAGGAGCCCGACATTTCACCATATTCCTTCCAGCCTGCAGGAGGCGTTTAAACTGACAAATCCAGCCGCCAATAACTCGTTTAGATTCACTGGGTTAGTGCGCCGCGCAATTTTTAACACCATGTAATCTTTGGCTATTAAAATGCTCGTGTCGTAGTGTTGATCCTGGAAAATAACTAGGGGGGGGCCAATGACACGATTCGCTACTCTGCTTGTCGTTTTGCTTTTCGCTCTGTCCGTTTCCGCTTTCGGCGAGACCATTGATCCGAACGTGGGCTTCTGCCCGCCGCCAGCTACGGCTGCGGCCTGCACTACAGCCACTGGCCTCGGAGGGAGTACAATCGAGGTTGGTACAACATCATTTGGGATGTGGAGCGCTGGCGCGCCAGACGCGAGTACGCCCTGGTATCTGCTTTTATCCGTACCGGAGCTTTCGCCCGGCACAGCCACGGCGCCTACGATAACTAGTGCCAGTTTTACCCAGGTAGGGTCTACGGCGGATGCGGGTGCGTTCGGACAAACTACGAGCGGCGACATCTACGCGTTTGCCTCCGCGTTCGATGGCGGGTTGAGCGGGAACAACTCGATGAATGCCCCCAACTTGTTTTGTGACGGTGCTGCGATACCCTGCTCGACAAGCAACGAGATAAGCGCGTTTGGCAGCTTACCTAACGACTTTGAGATCTTCGTCTACACCTTCACCCCAGGGTTCAACGGTAGTACGCCGTACGCGTTTTCCGCCAGCCCCGGCATGGTCGGCGGAACTTATCTTGCAGCCCTTGCTGTTGGCGGGAAAAGGGACAATATCCAATTCAGTACGCCCTTTACGACAACGGGCTTGGTTGGAGGCCCCCCTCCTAACGTGCCGGAGCCCGCGAGTCTCGTGCTCTTTGGAACGGGCTTGGTAGGGTTGGCTGGCGTAGCTCGTCGTAAGCTCCGCGCCAAGAAATAAAGCTCTCGCAACATTCGGTCACTACGGGCCGCGATGACCCAACGGCATCGCGGCCCGTATTTGTTTGTGCCCCGCGAAGGCCGCCTCGATCCACTCCGCTCGGCGCAATCCAGTTGCGACCATCCAGACCGGAGTTGACTGGACGGCGAATCTTTGGTCAAGAAACCTGACCGGACCGGTCAACCACAAAATGGGACTCCAATGGGTATGCAGGCGCCTACACCGCGGCTTTTGCGCCTCCGCTGATGAGGCCCCCTACAGCAATTACAGTTTCATAGGCTTCGTGGATTCGGACGGTGGCTCTGAGAGCTTCACGAACCGGAGTGCAGCGGACCTTGCAGTTAACGGCATTACCGCCATCTCATTTGAATCATCATATATGAGCTCAGCGGCACTGGAATAACAGGCGATAACTCCGTTACCGGCGCCTTCAGTTCCCCGCTCCCAAAGGGGACATTTGCGGTGGCTTACGGGTGTTCTGGTCCTCTTGGCACAATCGGGCCTTGCCCTGGGGGCGAGACCTTCAGTACTCCCAAAGTGGCCTGGTTACAACTCAAGTTCCCGAACCGGGGACGCTCGCATTATACGGCACTGGGTTGCTCAGTTTGGCGGGGGTCATCCGCCGCCTGCGCCGATCAGGCCAATAATTACAATCCACAACCTTGCCGGAGGCGCGCAACGAGCGCACTTCCGGCTTGTTTGTGTTCGAAGGTGGTGACCTATCCCCAGGGGAACAAAATTTCCTCTTTATGGAAAGTTTATTCTTCATCCTCCTCATTTCTGGGTCGCCTTCGCTGGTTCCCGCCAAGATGCGTACGTAAGTCTTCGTGTGCACGCCGCTTAAATCTTGGATCTCGGCTCACAAAATGCTCTTAGCCTGGGTACTCAGTTGCAAACCGACTGGGTTATCCACAATGCAGATGACCGGAAAGTGGAATCTGCCAGTTGCCAAGGCGAGGGAAATAATGAATAGATCTCGACCTTTACCGTCAGTCGGACTGACTGTTTTTGTGGTTCTGATCCTCGGCAGCACATCGTGCACGCCCAATTCGCGCAAACAGAGATACTACTCAAGCGGGCAACGGTACTTTGCGAAAGAAAAATATCGCGAGGCCGCCATCCAATTTCAAAACGCTACGCAGGTTGATCCCCGTTTTGCGGAGGCGCATTTTCAGCTTGCCCAGTGCTTTCTGAAGTTGGGGATGTGGACCGGGGCGTACACGGAGCTCTCGCGCACAATAGATCTTGCACCTCGCAATTGGAAGGCCCATACAGATTTGGGCAACTTGCTGCTGGCAGGACACGAGTTCGATAAGGCCCGCAAAGAGGTCGAGCTTGTCCTCCGCGAAAGTGCCAACAATGCTGACGCCCACGCCCTGTTGGCCAACCTGTACGCAGCGACGGGAAACCGGGAGCAGTCTCTCGGCGAAATGCGGAAGGCCGTACAACTCGGCCCCGAAAACTCTGCGCTCCACCTGAATCTTGCCCTGCTCGAGGCCAATTCAGGTCAGTTTCCTTCGGCCGAAGAGCATTTCAAAAAGGCCGCGGCGCTCGAACCCCAATCCGCGCTGCCGGTTGTTGCATTAGGCAACTTGTACGGTCAGCAGCGCCGCTTTCCGGAAGCGGAGCAGCAGTTCATGCACGCGATCACCTTGGAAACCCGGACGGCTCTCGCCTCCTGGCAGAGTGTTATCTCGCCTCGGACGACATGAACAAAGCGCTTGCCGAGTATGCGTCGTTGACACAGGAACACCCGAAAGATTCGATGATTAAGAAGAATTACGCGCAACTCCTAATCCAACGAGGTCAAATCGACCAGGCCGCCAAGCTCAACAGCGAGATTTTGAAGGGAAATCCGGGGGATCTGGACGCACAGGTTCAGCAGGGTCAAATCCTGCTCCGCCAGGGACGGACCAACGACGCCCTCCAATCGCTTCAGGCGTCCCTCAAGAAGCAGCCTGGCAACGCTCAGGCGCATTACTATTTGGGCTTGGCCTTCAGCCAGGCTGGCAATCCGCGACAGGCGGAAACCGAGTGGCGAGAAGCCGCCCGCATTCGTCCCAACCTGATGGAGGCCCAGACAGCTCTGGCGCTGGTGGCCCTGGGCAAGCGCGACGCCAACCAACTCGCCCAGACGGCTGAGACAATTATGAAGGCCCAACCGTCTTCCTCGCAAGGCTACGTGTATCATGCCCTGGCTAACGAGATTCGCAAAAACTTGCCAGGCGCCGAGGCGGATCTGAAGAAAGCAATCGAAGTGGCGCCGCAGAACCCCATAGTCTATATCCGCATGGCCGATCTGCGCGCCGCCGCCCGGGAGAAATTCGGTGAGGCCGAAAAGTTATATGAGCAGGCCTTGCAACTTGATCCCTCGGCCGCTGAAGCACTCCTGGGGCTGGTGCGCCTGTACAATTTTCAAAAGCAGCCGGCGAAGGCTCTGGAGAAGGTGAGAGCTCAAATCGCCAAGGCTCCCAGCGGCTATTATTACTTCCTGCTGGGCCAGCTCCTGCTGCGGCAAGGGGATTTGGAAAAAGCTGAGGAGGCCATGCAAATGGCGACTCAGATGGACAAGAAGAACGCCGACGCCTTCCTGCTTTTAGGCCAAGTCCAGGTCGCTCGGGGCTCGCAGGAAAAAGCCATGACCAGCTTCCAGCGCTCTATACAGGAAAACTCTCGCGACCCGAGGAGTTATGTGATGTTTGGGGCGCTGGCTGAAAAACGCGGTGACTGGAAGTCGGCCAAGGAGGCCTACGAGAAAGCTCTCCAGGTTGAGCCCGATTACCCGCTCGCAGCCAACAATTTGGCTTACTTGATGCTCGAGCATGGCGGCAACTCGGATGTGGCGTTCTCGCTCGCGCAAGTCGCTCTGCGCGGCCTGCCTGACCTTGCCAACACACAGGACACGCTTGCCTGGGCTTACTACCAGAAGCATCAGTACGCATCAGCGATCCGACTACTGGAAGAAGCGCTGAAAAAGACCCCTCAAGCTTCCGCTTACCATTACCACTTGGGGCTTGCCTATCAGAAGGCCGGGGACCGGGTAAACGCTCGAAAGCATCTCGATCTCGTCCTCCAACTCAACCCTAGCTTCGCTCATGCCGGTGAAGTTCGCAAGGCCTTGGCCGAGCTTGGTGGCAGTTGATCCTTCAGGCCGGTCCCAGCAATGTCACTCCCAGACGCGGCACTGCACTCTCGCCCTTTAAGTGTGGCCGAAAACGGAGAAAGAGATTGAGTCTGGCCAACCACCTTCCCGACCCAACATAACAATTCCGAACCATCTGCCCTGACCGCGGAGTAACGGCTCATTGATTCCAGCAACGGAAAGTTGCCCCGGAATCCGTTAGAGGCTGGGCGACGATTCTCCTGCCCATTTTGAATTGAATCGGGCTGGACAAACCCCATGAAAAATGAGGACCGTCCTGGGGAAACCGTATCTGACAGTGACAAAGGAAACCAGGGAAGAGATCGTGGAAATCTTGGCGAAGGGCGGCTGTGAGTGATCGAGGGCTCGGGAATGCCTTACGAGGTGCGATTGAAGCGGTCTTCGGGGGCTGAGAACACGGTGCAACGGTGCCCTCAACAGAAGGCCGAGGAGGTGATCGGTTACTTACCGGGGCACTTGAAAGAACAGGGGCAGGCGGCGATGCGAGGGGCCTTTCGACTGCCGGCTCGGGAAGGGACATCCTTCGTAATTAGCGGCCGGGCTTAAGGCATTCAAGAGTTTCTTCGTTCCCGGAGAATATTGGGGCAGGTGAAAAACTAATGACGGTTGAACCTGTTTTATGCTCGTAGTCCCCGTTGTCCGTACCGGCCGAAATAGGCCTACGCGCTACAAGACGAACGTTAAGTCCTTACGCTTGCCTCAAATAAAAGGCCCTGCTGCTTAGGGCAGCAGGGCCAGAGGTCTTCCAAACAGCCTCGTCCAGGCCAGACCTACGATCTCTTCTTGCGGCGCAACCTTCCCGCGACTCCGATCAATCCCGCGCCCAAAAGCGTGAGGGTCGTGGGTTCCGGGACAGGCAAGGGTGTAATGACGACATTGGTGCTCCCGACCCTGCCACCGAATGTTCCGAAGCTCAACTGAACTTTGATGAGAGTCTCCGTTTCAACCCCGTTGCCTTGGCTTTCAAATGCCCCCGACCAGGGTCGAATTCGGGACCACTGTGTCGGCGGGCGAACAAACGGCCACATTCTTCGTACAAACTATGCCGTTTATGACAAAGCTCCCGCCCGCTCCAAATTTGGCGTCGTAAGTCGGATTCGATGCGGTTGGAAGCGGCGTTCCAGAAACATAAGGCCCACTCGTAACATTCAGCGTACCCCCGATGACGTAAAACAAGGGGGTATTCGCCGGGGCCTGCCATACTCTGGTAATCGGGACTCCCGCCAGTGTGAAAGGCGTGCCCGGGGTGCTGATCGTCGGAGGCGTGAAGGAAAGCGTGCCCCCGCTCCCGCCCGAAAAATCAATCGAAGAGACTGAATCCGCCTTCGCCAGGCTTACAAACAGCCCGACGCAGACGACGCAAAACAGCAGGACTCGGACGAACCTTTTCATCATTGCCACTCCATTTTGTCGGCGGGAACCCCTCAGTAACAGATGCTCACCCTCGGGTAGGGATCATAGAAAACTAAATGAAAGAAAACTTTCAAGACCTCCGCTTTCTCCTGATGGCCGCTGCGCAAGCCAGCAAACCCGTGCTTAACAGCGTGAGTGTGGCCGGTTCCGGTACAGTCGCGGTCGTATCTACATCGACGCCGCTGCTCGCAACATCGGCCTTCAATGAACCATCGGCCAGATTCGTCAAGTTAATCAAAGCTATATCGAAGCTGCCCGAGACGAAACTCGGAGGGGTTGGGGACAACCCTAGAGCGGTCAAAAACGCTGGCGTTAACGCAGCACTGTCCAGGTTCCCCGCGAAACTCCCGTTGCCTCCACCAAAGGAAAAGGTGCCATCACTAAAAGTACCTGTGGCAAGCAGGCCAAGGCCGGAATCGGTGATGCTTAGGGTCCCGCTGGCACCGATCGCAAGAATCGCAAGAGTAGAAGTCAAACTGAGTGAAGTACTGGTGTCCACGTCGCTCCCAGTGTCAATGGGAGCGGACACAGCAGTGCTGCCGGTGATGGGATCAAGGGTGAATCCTCCCGAACTTGAAGGTCCGGAGAATGTAAACGTGTCCGCAATTGCCGGTTTGCTCCCCAAGCTCAAAAATATCGCAATAGCTAGTAAGGTACCAACCCGCATTGGGCGCATTTAGACCTCGGGTCTTTTAAAGGTGTACTTCCTCGGACATCCCTGATGACTGAGCATCTGGAAGGCCAAACGAATTTAAATAACCACTGAGAATAGAATGGGTTAGGGGTGGGTAGAAATTCTCTGCATCCCCAAAAGTGAAAAGTTCTGCAACTTAGATGAACCTGTATGGTATTCGAGCATATGAGGTTACGATTGGGGCTAAACCGGGCAGGCAAGGGAAGAAACCCCCAGCCCTGTTCGCCGGGGTGAGGCCTGATATTAAGGACGCCATCACGGGTTGACCCTCGCCTTCAGACCCGTTTGACGAATTTTATAAAGCAACGCCCGATAGCTGATCCCAAGAGTCCGTGCTGCCCTTTTCCGGTTCCAATGATGGGCCTCTAAAGCCTTTAAGATGAATTCTCGCTCAAAATCCGGCGCGGCCTCTTGGATAACCGTCGCAAGTGAAGTTGGTCCGCAAGAGGGAAATCCAGGACACGCGGGAGCGGGGGACTGAGTGACGAGGTCGCAGCAAATTGCTTCTTCCGAGCCCAGGATCACGTATCGTTTGATTAAATTCTCCAACTGACGGATGTTTCCAGGCCAGTCGTAGTTCTCCAAGAGACGCGTCAGCAGACCGGGAACAGGTCGGGGAGGGGTCTTAAACGCCGCGGAATAGAAAGCAAGGAAATGGCTTACCAGCTCGGGAATGTCTCCCCGCCGTTCGCGTAAGGGCGGCAGATGCATGCATATAACGTTGATCCGATATAAGAGGTCCTGACGAAACGCGCCCGCCGCGACCTCTTTTTTCAGCTCTCGGCTGGTCGCGGAAACTATTCGCACTTCGACTCGTCTGTCCTCCTGTCCTCCAATGCGGGAAAACTGCCCGTCTTGAAGCAGGTGCAGCAATTTCGCCTGGAGCGCAAGATCAAGCTCCGCGATCTCATCCAAGAAGAGAGTCCCGCGATGGGCCATTTCCACTCGTCCCGGCTTAGTGCCATAGGCGCCAGTAAATGACCCTTCTTCGTAACCGAAAAGCTCGCTTTCCAGCAGCGTGCTGGGAATGGCCGGGCATGTTACCTTGACAAATGGCCCGTCTTTCCACGGAGACCAGTGGTGCAATAAGTTACACAGAATTTCCTTTCCAGTACCGCTTTCGCCTGAAATATGAACAGGAACGCTCGTCGCCGCAGCCTTTTGCAACTTTTCGCGTAAGGCCTGCATGGCTTGTGAGCGACCGAAAATGACAGCTTCTGGGGGGAGTTTACACCTCGGGCTGACGAGGAGTCTCCCCCGGTCCTCGACGAAGGACATGACGTTGCTCTGCTCCACTCCGTTGTGCTGAATACTGGATTCCGCACTTGAGGGGCCAAAGGTCAGCTCAACCGCTAGCCCGACCAAAAACCCGAACCGCACCGGCCACGCCAGTCTTTCGGTTTCCTCAAAGGTTCAGCAAAGATTGGCTTTGGCGCTTCGGCGGAGCCCAGAGCGATCAAGAGCGGCTCTGAGGGCAGGCGGAGACAAAACTTTTCCCATCCAGGAAAATACTTTTCCCTTGGACGGGTGAGTCCGTCGGACTTCCCCATCCTGGCGTCGCGCTCCGGGTCCCCAAAACCTCCCGGACACCGCAGGTGGGGAGGCTTAGAAGTGGCGTTTTCAGTACCCAGAGAGGCCTGTCGGAAACGACCTGGGCTTCAAAAAAGGCGACCCGAAACGAGTAAGAGGAGAAGCGTGCACAATTTCAAGCCAGGGGAAAACGAAAAGGACTAATGAGGAGTGGTTGTACTACACCCCAAAAATCACGGCTTCGATCCCAAGGGGCCTTGCTGGAGATGAAGGGTCTCGCGGCTGGGGCTGGGATGATCACCCACAGAGAGCCGCGGGACCGACAGGAAGATTCTGACCGGCAGAGAATGCCACTCCGTCCGATTCAATGCGGTTGATGGAATTCCGGGCCTCTTGGGAATTCCCTCATCGGCTGATCCCCATTCAGTCCCATGGCGGGAAGCTGCCGGATCGAACGGTTTCAGTGGAGCCTCAAGAAAGAGGGGGGCCGGCAGATTATGGAAGCCCGGGGAAAGCCAGGTAACTCGGGCCGATTTCTCTTATTCGGAACTCACAATCGCGTGCCTCGGATGACTGGGGGATGATAGGCGTGGCGACGCCTTCGAAAGTTTCGATGGAGAAGTGAAGTTCGAAGTTGCGAGTCTTCAGCTCAGTAGGGTGCGCCGCATTGGCGATTGGGAGCCGCTACAACTTTTCCAGACCGTACTGTCTAATCTTGTAAAGGAGGGCCTTGTAGCTAATATTCAGCAGGCGTGCCGCCTCTTTCCGGTTCCACCGGGTGCGCTCGAGGGTTTTACCGATGGCCTTAATCTCGGCCTCGTCCTTCAAGCCCCGCACAAGCGCCTTCAGGTCGCCGGTCCGGGCTGCAGCCGGGTTAGTTGAGTTCTGCGTGGCCGGATCCCCTCCCCCTTCCTGGCATTCGAGCTCCTTGAGCAGTTGAGCCTCATCGCCCAGAATTAAGTAGCGCTTTACAAAGTTCTCCAGTTCTCTCAGGTTTCCCGGCCAGGGGTATATCATCGCCTTGTCGATCATCGCGGGAGGGAGGGACAGTGGTTCGCGCCCATACCGGGCGGCAAAACGGGACATAAAATGCCGCAACAAGAGTGGAATTTCCTCGGACCGCTCGCGCAGGGGCGGAACGAGTACCGTAAAAGCGTTCAAGCGATAATAGAGGTCCTCACGGAGTTTCTTCGACGCTATCGCTTGCTGGATATTGATGTTCGTCGCAGCCAAAATCCTGACGTCAACTTTCACCATGGTGCGGCTGCCTAGCCTCGAGAACTGCTGGTCCTGAAGCACGTGCAAAAGCTTGGCCTGGAGGCTGGGAGGCATCTCGCCGATTTCATCGAGCAGGATGGTCCCTTTGTTGCAAAGCTCAAATTTGCCCGGTTTGGGCTTCGAGGCGCCGGTAAACGCCCCGGCCTCATATCCGAACAGCTCGCTTTCAAGCAGCTCGCTCGGCAAGGCCGCGCAGTTCACTTTCAGGAAAACGTTATTGGCGCGCGGCGATAACTTGTGAACGAGCCGGGCTACGACTTCTTTCCCGGTGCCGCTTTCTCCGAGAACGAGTACCGGGACGTCCACTCGGGCCACCATGCCCACCTGGCTACGGATTCTGTGCATCGCCTCACTGGCGGCCACGAAAAATATGTCTTCACCCACTTCTTCCGCTTCCACGGCCGCTGCGGTCGGTACAATTCTCTGCGAGGGAACGCCGAGAGTCCGGCGGATGACCGCTTCCAGCTCGGCCTCATGAAAAGGTTTGGGCAGATAGTCCTGGGCGCCCAAACGAATGGCCTGCACGACGGTCCGGGGGTCACTGACACAGGACAGCATGACCACCTTTAGTTCGGGTCGCATCTCGTGCAGCCGTTCCAGCGTCTGCAAGCCGTCGAGGTCCGGCATGACGACATCGAGCAGGACCAGATCGGGGAGGGGTCCTTTCTGCAGGCGGTCGAGTGCGGCCAAGCCGCTCGACAAGGTCTCAACCCGGTAGGAATCAACCTCAAGCAGGGTCCGCATGTACCGGAGCATGTGGGGCTCATCATCGATAACGAGAATACTCCCTGGGCTACTCAAGTCGGCTTCCTCCTGAACAGTTCGGCTCATCCCTAACCAGGTTTCAGGGGCAACAGAAAAGAAAATCGGCTCCCGGCCCCGAGTTCGCTTTCAACCCAAATCTTCCCGCCGTGCGCTTGAATCAGGCGCCTGGCGATCGCCAAACCCAAGCCCGTTCC
>QHZM01000027.1 GCA_003224665.1 Acidobacteriota bacterium | reverse complement strand
GCCACCCGGTTGACGGTGTCCATCAAAGTCGCCCGGCCCTCGCGTGAGGCCGAGATATCGAGCATCACCAGCTCGTCCGCGCCCTCGCGGTTATAGACCTCGGCCAGCTCCGCTGGGTCGCCGGCGTCGCGCAGGTTGACGAACTGGACGCCTTTCACCACGCGGCCGTCTTTGCAATCAAGACAGGGGATGATCCGTTTCGCCAGCATCTCGCCTCTTGACTCGAGCGCCGCTCCCCGCGCGGCGACGTCTCTCTTCCCGGATTTCTTTTCTTTTTTCCTGGCCGCGTGACTCCGCGAGCAGCGCTCTAGGCTTCCAGGAAATTCTTCAAAACTCTTAGCCCGATATCCCCCGACTTCTCCGGGTGGAATTGCACGGCCCAGATGTTCTTCGTTTCGACTGCGGCTGCGTACCACTGACTGTATTCCGTCACGGCCGCCGTCTCCTGCGTCACCGGGGCGAAATAAGAGTGGCAGTAGTAAACGAAGCTCCCATCGAGCACCCCGCGAAAGATTCCGTTTTGGCTGCGGACCTCGAGCTGGCTCCAGCCCACGTGCGGGACCTTGAAGACTCCTTCAAAGCGTCTGACACGGCCGGGAAGGACTCCGAGCCCCGGCGCGTCCGGCGCTTCGTCGCTGCCCTCGTAGAGGGCCTGGAGCCCCAGGCAAATACCCAGGAATGGCATCCCGGCCTCGAGCGCGCGGCTGAGCGGCTCGAGCATCCGGCGCTCGGCAAGAGCATTCATCATCGCGCCGAAATGACCCTGGCCAGGAAAAATGATCTTTTCCGCCGAGGAGAGGAGCTCGGGACGGTTCACCGCCCGGGCGGGGTAGCCGAGGTACTGCACCGCCTTGAGCACCGAGCCCACATTGCCGGCTCCGTAGTCGATGAGAGCGATCATAGCAGCCCCTTCGTCGAAGGCAGTTGCCTCTTCAGCCGGGCGTCGCGGGAGCAGGCGTAGCGCAGGGCGCGCGCAAAAGCCTTGAACAAGGCCTCGACGGCGTGATGGCTCGACCGGCCGTAGGCGACCTTCAAATGCACATTCGACCCCGCGCTCGTCGCAAAGCCCTGGAAAAAATCTTCCAGCAACTCCGTCTCGAGGTCGCCCACCCGCCGGGCTTTGAGCGGGGCGCGCAAGACGAGGTACGGCCGCCCGCTGAGGTCGAGCGCAGCCAGTGCCAGGGTTTCATCCATGGGCATGATGAAGTAGCCGGCGCGGTTGATGCCCTTTTTTGAGCCGAGCGCCCGCCGCACCGCTTGCCCCAATACGATGCCGACGTCTTCCACCGTATGGTGCTGGTCAACGTCCAGGTCGCCGCGCGCCCGGAGTTCCAGGTCAAATCCACCGTGTCGCGCAAAAAGTTCAAGCATATGGTCGAGGAACCGGACGCCGGTCGAAACGGAGTACCGGCCCCGACCGTCGAGGTTGAGGCGCAGGCGGATATCCGTTTCGCTCGTCCGGCGGTGGACCGTTGCGGTGCGCGCTTTCATGCGAACCATCCGGTGGAGGAGTAGGCAACGAAGTTGCGCCAGGCGCGGGCGCCGTCGCGCGTGTCAATCAGATGTTCCATCCGCTCGAGCTCTTCGACCAGCCGGCGCGTCTGTTCGGTCGAGCCGATGGTAAACCGCAGATATCCTTTCAGGTGCGGGTCGTAGCTCCAGTCCCGCACAAGGATGCCTTCCTGGCGAAAGCGGCGGGCGATTTCCGGCGCTTGTCCGCCGACTCGCGTCAGGACAAAATTGGCGGAACTCGGCACATAGGGGATGCCCAGGGCGTCGAGCCGCCGGCAGAACTCGGCGCGATTGGCCCGCACCTCTTCGATGTACCGGCGGACGTAACCCTCGTGCTGGATGGCTTCGAGTGCCGAGGTGAGAACGTCCGCGTCACGACGAGGTTTGGAAACTTGCGGACCCAGGGCAAGACCGTCTCCCCGCAGAACTCGAAATACGCCTCGTCCACGAGGACGACCGTGCCCGCGGCGGCCCGCAGCAGCGTGGCCACGTCTTTCTTCGAGACCGTCGTCCCCGTCGGATTATTGGGGTTAGCCAGGGCCACCCAGCGAGCCCGCTTCTTCACGGCCGCCACCATCTTTTCGATGGGCAGGCGAAAGTCCTCATCGTAGCGGACACCGACCAGGCGTCCCCCGGCAATCTCGTGGAAGAACTGATAAACGGGAAAAGTGGGCGCGGGGACCACCAGGACGTCGCCCGGGTCCACGAACGTATCGCAAATCATCTTGATGGCATCGTCCGTGCCGTTGGTGAGCAGCATCTCCTTCGGCTCCACGCCGAAATATTTCGCCAAAATCTTCCGGCCTTCTTCGTATTCCGGATAACGCGCGAGCCAGTCGGAGGTCAGAACGCGACGAAGCGCGCGGACGACTACAGGGGAGCAACCCACCGTGTTCTCGTTGAAGTCGAGCCGCATTTTGCCGCCGCGGCCCTCGAGCGGCGGACGGTATTTCTTCAGGCGGGCTACGGCCTTACGGGGTCGGACCATTGGACTTGAACCTCGTTTCAACAGAATGGGCGTGCGCCCTCAAACCTTCGGCGCCGGCCAGCGTGACGATGGCGCGCCGGAGACGGGAAAGTCCCCGGCGGCTGAGCTGCTGCACGGAAATCGTTTTGACGAAATCGGCGGCGCTCAGACCGCCTCTCAAGCGCGCGCCCCCGCTCGTCGGGAGGATGTGATTGGACCCGGAAGCATAATCGCCCGCAGCGACGGCGCTCGAGCCGCCCAGGAAAATCGAGCCGGCCGACTCGACCTGGTCGAGCAGCCCCACGGCCCCCTCGAGTAGCGTCAAGTGTTCCGGGGCAATCGAGTTGACGAGTCCGACAGCCTCTCGGAGACTGCGCGTCAGGATGATCCCTCCATGATCGGCCAGGGCCTTTTCCGCTACCGGCAAGCCTAGCTCGCGGAGGACCGCCTGTGCGGCCCCTCGCACCTCGAGCGCGAGACGGCGCGAGGAAGTGATGAAGATTGCCACGGCGTCGGGGTCGTGCTCGGCCTGGGCGACGAGGTCGGCGGCGATCCAGTCAGGACGGCCTCGCGAGCCCACCACCACGAGTTCGGTCGGGCCGGCCACAAAATCTATCCCGCACACTCCTGCCACCAGCCTTTTGGCGGCGGCGACGTATCGGTTCCCCGGACCGACAATTTTGTCAACTCGGGGGACGCTCTCCGTGCCATAGGCAAATGCAGCGATGGCTTGGGCTCCGCCCAGCCGGTAAATTTCCTTGACCCCGAGCAGGTCGGCGGCGACCAGCACTGCCGGCGCCGGCCGCGGCGAGGTGATCAGGACTTCGCGAACGCCCGCCACCTGAGCGGGGATGACGCTCATCAGGACCGTCGAGGGCAGCGGGAATCGCCCGCCCGGGACGTAGCAGACAACGCGCTCGAGCGGCCGAACGAGCTGCCCGATTTCGACTCCGCCGCCATTCGTCGCGAGCCACGGCCGAGGCAACTGCCGTCGCGCCGCCGCTCGGATATTCCTCGCGGCAACTCGCAGCGCCCAAGCGACGGCCTTCGGGACTACCCGCGCAGCGCGCCGAATCTCGTCCCGGCTCACCGTGAAGCCTGTCTTGCGCAGGTCCACGCCGTCGAAGCGGCGCGTGTAGCGAATCAGCGCGCGGTCGCCCTCGCGCCGGACATCTTCCAGAATGCGCCGCGCTTTGCTCAAGCTCTCCTCCAGGCGCGACTGCCGCGCCTGGAGCAGCGCCCTGACGGCTTTCGTCTCCGAGCTGTTGATGATTCGAAGCATTGGATCGGATCTCGACGCCGAATTAAAACGTTCCGAGCCGCCGCGAATTCAGGCCGACCCCGAAAATATTCTCCACTGTTAAATCACAATTTTATTGAGCGGGTACTCCACGATCCCCTGAGCGTTGGCCGCCTTGAGGCGCGGAATGATCTCGCGCACCGTCTTCTCATCAATGACCGTGTTCACCGCAACCCACTCCGGGTCGCTTAGGTTTGACACCGTGGGTCGTTTGAGCGCCGGTAACACCGCCAAAACGTTCGACAGGTCTTCGCGCCGGACGTTCAACATCAGTCCCACTTTGCCCGCGGCCTCGATCGCGCCCTTGAGCAACAGCACGATGGTCTCCGCCTTCTCGCGCTTCCAGGGGTCCTTCCAGGCAGCGGGGTTCGAGATGAACTTGGTGTTCGACTCAAGAACCGTCTCGATAATGCGCAGGCCGTTGGCCCGGAGCGAAGAACCCGTCTCGGTGACTTCGACGATCGCGTCCGCCAGGACCGGCGGCTTGACCTCCGTGGCGCCCCAGGAGAACTCTACTTTGGCCTTGACCCCTTTCGAGGCGAGGTAACGCTCCGTCACCTTCACGAGCTCGGTCGCGATGATCTTCCCCCCGAGGTCCTTCACGCTCTTGAAAGGCGAGTTCTCAGGCGCCGCCAACACCCAGCGCACTTTCCCGAAAGTCTGCTTGGCATAGACCAGGTCGGCCACTTCGACGACGCGGGCGTCGTTCTCCAAAATCCAATCCTTGCCGGTCAGGCCCACATCCAGGATCCCGTCTTCGACGTAACGCGCCACCTCCTGCGCGCGGATCAGCATGCACTCGATCTCGTCGTCATCGATCACGGGGAAATAGGACCGCGGATTGACACTGATCTCATATCCCGCGCGACGGAAGAGTTCCAGCGTCGTCTCCTGCAGGCTTCCTTTAGGCAACCCCAACTTGAGCTTCATGGCTGGCTCTCCTGTTCTGAAACGCGGTCCGCGAAAACCGGGAGGAACGAAAGACCCAAGGCGCCGGTTGAGACCTCCGGCGGCTCTCCTATGCCGCTGGGCCGCGCTCACCGGCGGGCTTTCCGCCATTGAGCTGCACCCTCATTCGCCGAGGCTCTTATAGACCTTGGCCGGGTCAAACTCCCGCCGGGCAAGAATGAATTCTCCCTCACGCGTGATTCTGCGGAAGAAACAGGACTTGTAGCCCATATGACAACAGCCCGGGCCGGTGAGGTCGGCTTGAATGAGCAACGCGTCCGCGTCGCAGTCCACTCGGACCTCGCGTACGCGCAGGCGGTGGCCGGAGGTCTCTCCTTTCGTCCAGAGTTTTTGCCGGCTGCGGCTGAAGAAAGTGACGAAGCCGGACGTCAGAGTTTGCTCGAAGGCCTCTTCATTCATATGCCCGAGCATGAGCACCTTGCCGCTCCGCTTGTCCTGAATTATCGCCGGGATCAAACCGTCCTGGAATTTAATGCCCATTGCCGCGCGCTCCGTAAGCTGAAAATGAAAAAGCCCGCTGACCTTTCGTGCCAGCGGGCTGGAAGCTTTTCTAAACTCGGCTGCTGCTCATGCAGGCGCCCACTGACACGTCACCCCGAAGCTAAAGTGGTAATGGTGATGTGCCAGTGCGCACAGCATAGTGAGAAAGCAAAGACTACAACGAGAGGCGCGGGGTGTCAACCACCTTTTTACAAGTCGGTCAGAGTAAGCGCGTGTTCCGAGCGTCTCGGTGTTCTCGCCCTTCCGGCGCGCGGGGTGGAAATTGCACCGGGCCCCGGGGGGAGCCCGCGCCGCGGGTGCATGAACAGGGGGCCTGCGTGGGCTGACCGACCGGTCAGGAGGTGCTCAGCAAGTCCCTGGTTTCCTGAGCCATTCTTGACAAGGGGCGCCCGCCGGATATAATGGTGGCTTCCGAGGAAGAGGCGGCTGTGTTTATCAGCCTCGAGGAACTCGAGCTCCACCGGGTACGGGTTTCCAAGACCTACGATTCCGGCGCCCTCGACTACCGCGGGGCGGAATTCCGCCAGCTTGGGACGCTCAAAGTGGACGCGGTCGCCGAGCTCGTCGGTTCCGACATCCACTTCGAAGGCCACATCCGGGCGCGCCTCGAGGCCAATTGTGACAGGTGTCTCGCGCCGGTCGAACTCCCTGTGGAGCACGACTTCGATTTGCTTTACCGGCCGGTTGAGACCATCGCCCGCGAAGAGGAGATTAAAGTTCCCAAGGACGAGCTCGAAGTCGGTTTTTATTCCGGCAACGGCATCCCGTTAGCCGACTTGGTGACCGAGCAAGTGATCCTGTCCGTCCCGATGAAAGTGGTTTGCCGGGCCGACTGCCTGGGCTTCTGCCCGGTGTGCCGAGCGAACCGGAACCTCGCGGCCTGCAACTGTCCCGAGCCCCGGACGGACTCTCCGTTTGCTCAACTTGAAGAGGGCTGAGCGGCCCGGAGGCGGCTGCCGGGCCCGGTGGAGCGATTTGCCCTGAAGAGCGCGCCGCTCCCGCGGAGAACGAGACAAACGAAAATCCAAGGTGTTCCATGCCAAATCCCAAACGACGACACTCAAAGGCGCGGCGGAACCGACGTCGAGCGCACGACCATTTAACCCCCCGCGTCCTCGCCGAGTGTCCTCATTGTCACGAAGCGAAACTTCCCCATCAGGCCTGCCCGCACTGCGGCTACTACCGCGGGCGTGAAGTAGTCCTGGTGGAAGAATAGGCCTAGAATTGGGGGCGAATTCTCGGGTCCCTTGGCTGGCGCGGATGTCTCTCCTGGTGCCAGACGCATTCCATCGCTTACTGCGGCTGTTATGCGACGCATCGCTGTTGACGCAATGGGCACGGACGCGGCGCCCCAGACCGAAGTGGACGGGGCGATCCAGGCCGTTCGGGAGAAGTTTGCGGAGGTCGTCCTGGTCGGTCCCGAGGACGTGCTGAAGCGGGAACTCGCGCGGCGCGACTCGCTCGGCCGGGGGATTGAAATCGCGCACGCCAGCGAGGCGGTGACGATGGACGAAGGCGCCGCCAAGTCCTTCCGGCGCAAGCGCGATTCTTCGCTCCGCGTGGCGGCGCGGCTGGTGAGGGAAGGCAAGGCGGACGGCTTCATCAGCGCCGGCAACACCGGCGCGGTGATGACCACGGCCAAGATCGTCCTGGGGAGCCTCGAGGGCGTGGACCGGCCGGGCCTGGCCGCGGTCTTCCCCACTTCCACCGGCAAGGCCGCCGTGCTGCTCGACGTCGGGGCCAACGTGGACTGCAAGCCTCATCACCTCGAGCAATTCGCGGTGATGGGCGAAATCTATTACCGGGTGATCTTCGGCGTCGAGCGGCCGCGCGTCGGCCTGCTCTCCATCGGCGAAGAAGAACAAAAGGGAAACGACCTGACGCGCGAAGCCCTCGGGCTCCTGAAACAATTGCCGCTGAAATTCGTCGGCAATGTAGAGGGCCGGGACCTGTATAACGGCCGGGTGGAAGTCATCGTCTGCGACGGTTTCATCGGCAACGTGGCGCTCAAGATCAGCGAGGGGCTGATTGAGGCCGTGTCAAAGCTCTTGAAAGAAGCCCTTTCGAGGACGCTTTCCTCCAAAGTGGGGTACGTGCTCTCTCGAAAAGCTTTTCAGCACTTCAAGAAGCGCGTGGACTATTCCGAGTACGGCGGCGCCCCGCTCCTCGGCGTGCGAGGCGCGTGCATCATCTGCCACGGCGGCTCGAATGCGAACGCCATCAAAAACGCGATCCGCGTGGCAGCGGAATTCGCCGAGGGTAAAGTGAACGAAAAGATCCAGCACGACCTCGCTGCGGCTTCGCTCTCTCGCGGGTAGCGGGAGTTCGAGCCGGATGCCGAAGCTGACGGGTTGTGCCGCGGGGCGTTTACCGTCTCCGCTTTCGAGTTTCGAATATCCGAATCGAGAGTGAATATGATCCTGGCAGGGATTCTCGGCACCGGCACAGCGCTGCCTGAAAAGGTCATCACAAACAAAGACCTTGCGAAGATGGTGGACACCACCGACGAGTGGATCACCGAGCGCACCGGCATCAGGGAGCGCCGTCAAGCCGGGCCGACGGAGACAACTTCCAATCTCTCCGTGAAGGCTGCGCGCAAGGCGCTCGACATGGCTGGCATTTCCCCCAAAGACCTGGACCTGATTATCTGCTCGACGATTTCCCCGGACATGCCGCTGCCCTCCACCGCGGCCTTCATCCAGCGCGACCTCGGCGCCACAACCTGCTGCGCTTTCGACTTGGCGGCCGCGTGCTCCGGGTTCCTCTTCGGGATGAGTGTGGCGGAACAATTCATCAAGTCGGGCAAGGTGAAATACGCGCTGGTGGTCGGCGCCGAATTGCTCTCCCGCTTCCTCGACTACCGGGACAGGGCGACCTGCGTGATTTTCGGCGACGGAGTCGCCGCCGGCGTGATGGGGTCGGTCTCCCCTCCCTCGGGAATCCTGGCCTCGGAAATGCACACGGAGGGCCAGTACGCCGAGCAGCTCTATATCCCCGCCGGTGGGACCGTCAAACCCGCTTCGTGCAAGACGGTCGAGGCGCACGAGCACTACATCAAGATGCGCGGCAACGAATTGTTCAAAGTGGCGGTGCGCAGCCTGGAAGATGTTTCCCGGCGCGTGCTCGCGGAAGCGAATGTCTGCCCGGAGCAACTGAATCTCTTCATCCCTCACCAGGCGAACCAGCGCATTACGGACGCCGTCCGCGCGCGCCTGGGACTCCAGCCCGAGCAGGTCTATTCCAACATCA